>CANMEW010000033.1:4310-12748 GCA_947496905.1 Rickettsiales bacterium
CAGTTGTAACTGGGGTAGCTGTGCTATGGGAGTTCGGTGCTGGATCAGCATGGTTTGTCGCAGCTTGTGTTTTTTCTTTCGGAAGTTCGCTGATTTACGAAGCGAGTTTAGATAGTTTACTCATAATTTACCTCAATTGCTATTAATTAAGTTGGATGTGTTTTGGATTAGAAGATGCCGCAAAATTTTGTAAAAAATCGCTAAAAATTAAGGAAAAAATAATTAGCGAAAGAATGTCTAAAACCCGCGAATCGCGAATTTCAATCGGCAGTAGATCATCGCAAGTTAATGCCGAGTAATAAATCACCCGACTCAAATGCTGTCGCATTCGAGCCACCCTCTTTTACAAAGAGGGTTTGACCCCCTTTGAAAAAGGGGGTGGCTCAGGAGCCTTAGGCGACTGAGTCGGGGGATTTGTCTGAAGTGAAAGAAGATTAAAACTTAGAATTGGAGCCTCTGAAAAACTTAGATTTTTCGGCAAGTCTAAATTTTATTTTTGATGGATTGGATTCTTTTTTGAACTTGGTCGAGCGAGACCGAAGAGTTAGAATCGGAATAATTTTTTGCCACGTCGGAATAGAGATCGAGCGCTTTTTCGTACTGCGCGGTTTTGTCGTAGATCACTGCCAGATTGTATTTGTAGCCGATGTTTTCTTGGTCAATGGTGATTGCCTTTTGCAGCAGGCTAATTGCTTGGTCGTAATTTTTTATTTTGTCGTAGGCAATTGCCGCTTGAGCAAGAATGTTGGATGATTTTGGATTTTGAATGGTTAGGCGTGAAAGCAAGTAAATTGCGTCTCGCGGAGATTCCTCAATTAGAATTGCCAGTAGGTTGCCAATGATTTCATTTTCATTGTCCGGACTAGTTTTGAGGAGTTGGTAGTAAAAAGTTTTAGCTTGGCGGAATTGCCCAATTTTTTGGTAAACCACCGCCAAAGAAAACTTAACGTAGGCATTGTCTGGCTCAACATTCAGCACCTGTTTGTAAAGCTCCACCGCGACTTCGTACTGACCAATTAGCACCGAATTGTAAGCGAGTTTTTCCTTTTCACGAATGTCGAAATTGTCCGACTTAGGGTCGGCAACAACAATGTTTACGGCAGATTCTTTTTTGGAATTTTCCTCCGGCGCGCCAGCATTGATCGTGAAATCACTCTCTCTCCCAGAATCTTTCTTCTGGTAAAAATCGACTTTTTTTCGCGACTCCCTGTCGAAGAGCATGCTCTTTTCAATTTCCTTAACGATGTCTGTGGTTGAGATGTATTCTTGGGAAAAAGCGCGTAATGGGAAAATTTGAAGGAAGATTAGTAGGGAGAGGAATATTTTTGGCATTTTTTGAATGGAGTATGGCTAAACCCTCTTTGGAAAAGAGGGTGGCTTGAGGAGTAGTGAAACGCGACTCAAGTCGGGTGATTTTGTGCAAAACCCGCAATGACGATGTAAGATGCAGAAAATTTCATGGTAGCCCACGAGAATCCCCCGACCTCGCTTTGCAAGCGAGGCCACCCCCTTTTACAAAGGGGGTTTTGGAAGATGTTTAATGTGGATCATCACTGCCATGACGGAAGCGGGTGTAATGCCTTGAATTTTAAAGGCTGCGGAAATTGTTGCTGGGCGAAATTTATTTAATTTTTCACGAACTTCATTCGACAAACTTTCGATGCTGGCATAGTCAAGATCAAGCGGGATCTTCATATTTTCATCTTGATGGAAGATCTCCAGATCGCGCTCCTGACGCTTCAAGTAAGAGCTGTAAATTGCGTTAATCGAAATTTGATTTTTGGTTTTTTCGTCAATCTGAGAAATTTCTTCAGGCCAAATTTTCGCGATTATTTCGAAATTAATGTCTGGGAAAGACAGCAGCTGAAAGGCGCTACGCACCACGCCGTCTTGCTTAATATTCACGCCAAACTCGGCGAGTTTGTTCGGAGAAATTTTCAGCCCCTCAAGCAATTTTGTTTTCGCCTCAAGCACAGATTTTTTTTCATTAAAAAATTTCGCGCGCTCACTTTTTACCACGCCAATTTTTATCCCCATCTCGGTTAGACGCATGTCGGCATTGTCAGCACGCAGGCTAAGGCGATATTCCGCGCGCGAAGTTAGCATGCGGTAAGGCTCCACTGTTCCGAGAGTTGTGAGGTCGTCAATCATGACGCCAATGTAGCTGGTAGATCGGCTTAAAATGAATTCTTTGGCGTCAGACGATTTTGCAGAGGCCGCCGCGTTGATTCCAGCGACCAACCCCTGTCCCGCCGCCTCTTCGTAGCCAGTGGTGCCGTTGATTTGTCCGGCAAAGAAAAGTCCACGAATTTTTTTAGTTTCTAGCGTCGGCAGCAACTCTCGCGGATCGACGAAGTCATATTCAATGGCGTAGCCAGCTTGAGTAACGCGGCAATTTTCTAGCCCCGGAATTGTTTGCAAAAACTCAATTTGAACGTCGAGAGGAAGTGATGTCGAAATGCCATTTGGGTAGATTAAATCACTGTCCAACCCTTCCGGTTCTAAAAAAATTTGATGACGTTCTTTGTCGTGAAAGCGATGCACCTTGTCTTCAATTGAAGGGCAGTAGCGCGGTCCAACACCGGAAATGTAGCCGCCATACATCGCGGATTTGTGCAGATTTTTTTTGATGATCTCGTGGGTCTTCTGGTTGGTGTAGGTGATGAAGCAGTTGGTTTGAGGAACTTCGATCTTTTCGTTCAAATAGGAAAATGGCTGCGGCGGAGAGTCTCCCGACTGAACTTCAAGATTTTCAAAATTAATGGAATTTTTGTCGATGCGCGGCGGCGTGCCGGTTTTGAGTCGCGCCAGAGAAAATTTGTGATTCTCTAAAGTTTTGGAAATGCCGTAGGAAGGCTCTTCACCAACGCGACCAGCAGGAATTTTTTGGTCACCAATGTGAATTACACCGCGAAGAAAAGTTCCTGTCGTCAGAACAATTGCAGAGCAAAAAATTTCCTCTCCACCCTTCAGAATCACTGATTTAGCTACGCAATTTTCAATTCCGATGTCTTCAACCGAATCAAAAATAATTTCGAGATTCTCGTAATTTTCTAAAATTTTATTAATTGCCTTTTTGTAGAGTGCGCGATCTGCCTGAGCTCGAGGCGAATGAACAGCTGGACCTTTGGACGCGTTTAAAATGCGAAAATGGATTCCGGCCATGTCGATTGCCCTTCCCATCACGCCGTCAAGAGCATCGACTTCTTTAACAATTGTTCCCTTCGCCACACCGCCAATTGCAGGGTTGCAGGACATTTCACCGAGATTCTCTTTTTTCTTGGTAATCAGCAAAGTTTTTGCGCCCATTCGCGCGGCGGCGCATGCAGCTTCAACTCCAGCATGTCCTGCGCCAATGACAATGACATCGAATTTTTTCAAAATCTGTCCTGAATCTCGCTGCGGTGCGTCGGATGGCGCTGTTCTTTCGAGCACCGAAGCGGAATGGACTTCTTCGTCCTTGAGCATCGGAGCGCAGGAAAACGGCGCTAGACGGCCATCCGCAGTTAGAGATTCTGGGCAGATTTTCAAGCTACCCCGCTACGTAGACAATCATGCAGATGCAGAATGCCTGAGATTTTTTTACCCTCATCCACAACAAAAATACTGGTGATGGATTTTTTATTCATCACTGCAATCGCCTCAACTGCGAGTGAGTTTGAATCGGTGGTGACGGGATTTTTTGTCATTACTTCTTCAGCGCTGTGATTCAAAAAATTTTGATCGAGATGACGTCGTAAGTCGCCGTCAGTAATGATGCCAACGAGATTTCCAGATTCGTCAATTACCCCAGAGCAGCCCAAATGTTTTGAAGTGATTTCAAACAAAACTTCCGACATTTTTTGCGCTTTAGAGACTAGTGGGATTTCTTTTTCTTTGCGCATGAGGTCGCTCACTTTCAAGAAATGTGAGCCCAATTTTCCTCCCGGATGAAACACGCCAAATTTCTCAGAATTGAATCCTTTTGCCTCGATTAAACTGACTGCAAGAGCATCTCCTACAACAAGCATCATCGTAGTGGAAGTGGTGGGAGCATTGACATTATTTGCTTCAGGAATTGCCGGCAAAATTAATGGCACGGTGCTGGCGGAAGTGAGCTCTGACTCTGCGCGACGGATGATGCCGATGATTGGGATTTCGAATCTTTTGCAAAAATAAATGATGTCTTTGAGCTCTTTAGTTTCGCCGGAATTGGAGAGGAGGATGACGACGTCGTCTGGAGAGATCATTCCTAAGTCGCCATGGCTGGCTTCTCCGGGGTGAATAAAAAAAGCTGGAGTGCCTGTGGAGGAAAAAGTCGCGGCAATTTTAGTTGCGATGTGACCAGATTTTCCCATACCACTGAGAATGACTCGACCTTTGCAATTAAGAATTAACTCCACCGCTTTGACGTAATTTTCGTCGAAAAAATTCAACAAAGATTTAAGTCCCTCAATTTCAGTTTCGACGGTTTTTATTGCGGAAATAATGTGAGGTTTTTTTGCTTGCATGTTTTCTTTTGGGCTTGATTTTGCTGGCTTGAGAGGCATTTCACTAAAAAAAATTTTATCAGATCATGCACCAAAAAGGGCAAGAAATTTTACAGGAATTTTCTGCAGCTAAGGCAATTTTAAAAGGTCATTTCATTCTTTCTTCCGGCCTTCATTCTGACACTTACTTGCAATGCGCTCGAGTGTTAATGGACACAAAAAGAGCAGACAGGCTTTGCAAATTTTTGGCAGAAAAAATTGAAGAAAGACTGGGGAAAAATTTTGCTGACATCATTGTTGCGCCAGCCATTGGTGGCATTGTGGTCGGCTACGAAATGGGCAGACAGCTTAACCTTCCAACAATTTTTTGTGAAAGAGTTAACGGACAATTCGAGTTACGTCGTGGTTTTGAATTAGAAAAAGATGCTCGCGTTCTAGTAATCGAAGATGTCATTACAACCGGAAAATCATCGCTCGAGACTTTCGAGCTGGTAAAAAAATTTGGCGCCAAAGTTGTTGCCGAGGGCTCCCTCGTCAATCGTAGCAGCGACACTAATCTCGAAGAAAAAATGGGCGTTCCAGTAATTTCTATTCTACAAATCGACGTCAAAACTTTTGACGAAAATAACATTCCAGCAGCATTACAGAACATTCCAGCTGTGAAGCCGGGAAGTAGGCACATACCTGAAAAGTTTTTTGAATAGACGCTGTTAGCTCAATCCAAATCCCCCGACCTCGCTTTGTAAGTGAGGCCACCCCCTTTTACAAAGGGGGTCAAACCCTCTTTGAAAAAGAGGGTGGCATTGCACGCCAAGTGCAATGTCGGGTGATTTATTTTTTTATGCACTAAGAGCCAGTCCTGGCTCTAAGGAACATATTTCAAACTCCCCCAAAATGCTTGAACAAAAATCAATTTCACGAGTAATAGTTTTGCACTTAATCGCAGTGCTATTCGTCATCACCAACGTTTCCGACATCAAGATTGCCGGTCTTTCCAACCTACTTCCACTTTTCGACCTAATGATGATTTTTTATTTCGCGATTTTCCGAAATAATTTTTCGATCTGGTTTGTTTTTTTACTTGGGATTTGGAGCGATGCTCTCAATGGCAACCCTCTTGGCACCACGTCCCTCTGCTACATTCTGCTCATTAAATTTTTCTCTCTCATCAACAGTAAAATGATGCTGCGAGAAAATTTTAAACAAATTTGGCAGCAATTCGTCTCTTTCTGTTTCCTGTTTTTGCTGATGAAATGGATGATCCTGTCCATTTTTAATGGAACCTTGTGTAGCATCGTGACGCCACTGGTTCAGCTCGCCCTCTCCTCATCTCTCTACATTCTGATGCATAAATTTTTTGATTATTTGAGCCAAAAATTGTTAGAGGAAAGGTTTTAGGTGCTGCGCGACATCCGTAAAAATAAAATTTTTAATCGCCGCGCCTTGTTGTTAGGCGCCGCACAATCTACCTTGGCTGGATCGTTGGTGGCTCGACTTGGCTATTTGCAGCTGTGGCGACATGAGGAATATTCAATCCAATCTGACAGCAATCGTATTAAGCCGATGATCAATCCCGCGCCACGTGGCACAGTGTTTGATCGTAGAGGTACGCCATTAACTAAAAATAACAGCAACTACCGCCTGCTACTCTACCTCGAAAGAAAAAGAAACGTTGATGATCTCGTCGAGAAACTAGCAAAAATTATGGATTTAACCGAGGATGGTAAAAATCTTTTCTTGGCAAAAATTAAAAATGCGCGTCGCAAGAGCGTCTTTTCCTTGGTGGATAATCTAGGATGGGACGATCTAGCTCGCATCGAAACCAATGCTCACTTACTACCCGGAATTTCAATTGAAAGCGGCATCATCCGCTACTACCCCTACCCAAGTGAAACCGCGCATTTCTTGGGCTATGTCTCACTCCCTTCAGAAAAAGAAATCGACGAAAATGAGCAAAGTCTCTTCATGCACCCAGATTTTCGTCTCGGAAAATTCGGCATTGAAAAATCTTTCGACGAAGTTTTGCGCGGAAAATACGGCGTAAAATATGTCGAGGTTAATGTTCACGAAATTCCTCTGCGCACTCTTTCAGTCAAATCTCCGGCCGAGGGTTCCAATGTTCACCTCACCATCGATTTTTCGCTGCAAAAATTCGTTACCGAAAAAATAAAAGATCACGTTGCCTCCGTAGTGGTCATGGATGTGCAGACAGGTGAGATTTTGGCTTACGCCTCTTCACCTAATTTTAATCCTAATAATTTTGTCGAGGGCGTTTCGAAAGAATATTGGAAACAGGTCAATGAAGATCAGCGCAAGCCACTCAACAACAAACCCATCTCCGCCCTGTACCCACCAGGCTCCACTTTCAAATTAATGGTTGCGCTAGCAGCGCTTGAGAGTGGCTTCAACCCTCACAGCAGAGTTTTTTGCAACGGCTCTTACCAATTTGGCCGAAGAGCATTTCACTGTTGGAAGGAAGGTGGACACGGCTCCCTCGATCTGATGGGCGGCATCATGAATTCCTGTAACACCTATTTTTTCACTGTCGCCAATCAAATTGGTTACGAAAAATTTACCGAGATGGCGCGCCGCTTCGGCTACGGCGAAAAATTCGACATCAGTCTTCACGGATCTAAGGCGGGCAATGTTCCGTCTGATGAGTGGAAGAAAAAAGCTTTCAATCAGCCTTGGGTTGGAGGCGACACCCTGAACACTGCAATTGGACAGGGGATGGTTCTGGCAACTCCTCTGCAGATGGCGATCATTACTGCGCGCATTGCCAATGGCGGCATTCCGATTAAGCCCTACTTGGTGCGCAATCACAATATTTCCAAACAATACGACTTACTGAAAGGTGAGCCATTGGCTAAAGCAGCACATTTAAAATTTGTGCAGGAGGGAATGAGACGCGTAGTGAACGAACCAGGTGGCACGGCCTACGGCAAGAGAATCGAGATTAAGGGGTTTGAGATGGCGGGTAAAACAGGAACTTCGCAGGTGATCTCAAAAAGAGAGAAAGAAATGTCAAAAGCAGAGAGTGCTGCCAACGCCAATCACGCAATTTTTGTTGGATTCGCTCCAGTAAAAAATCCCAAATACGCGATTTCTGTTGTGGTGGAGCATGGCGGCGGCGGATCGGCAACGGCAGCGCCAATCGCCAAAGACATCATGATGGAAGTGCAGGGACTGAATAAATAAGAAGTTAGAGCGTGTCTTTAAATTTTTTGCCTCAGACCGCGAGATGAGGCAAAAAGCGACTCTTTGCCTTCCCTAATTTAGAGACGCGCTCTAAGAAACTGCGCGAAACCCGCAGCCGAAATCGGCGAAGATTTTTTCGAAAGTTGGAAAGCTGGTTGCGATCATTGAAGCATCGTCAATTTCAGCGCCATTTTCTAGCATCAGACCCATCACCAGAAAGGACATAGCAATGCGGTGATCCATTGCAGTTAAAATTTTTGCCGAATTTTTTTGCTGCTTAATTCCGCCTTTTACCTCAAGAGAATCTTCCCCCATCACTGCCGTTACGCCGCATTTCTCTAGGTTCTGAGCAATCATCAGCAGGCGATTACTCTCCTTCACTTTCAACTCCGCAAGACCATTCATTTTGGTAATTCCTTCGGCATTTGCTGCGGCAACGGCAAGAATTGGATATTCGTCAATCATGCTTGCAGCACGGCTCGCGGGCACTTCCACGCCTTTTAAATTGCTGTGCTCAACCAAAATGTCGGCGACTTTTTCGCCGCCAATTTCGCGCTCATTTTGAAAAATAATTTTTCCGCCCATTTCGCGCAGAGTAGTAACGACGCCATCTCGCAATGGGTTAATCCCAACATTTTTAATTTCGATTTTAGAATTTTTTACCAACAAGGCGGCAACGATTAAAAAGGCTGCGGAAGAAATGTCGCCCGGAACGAAAAAATCTTTGGCGTCAAATTCTTGTAATCCGGAGTAAGAAATTTTCGTGCCCAT
>CANMEW010000034.1 GCA_947496905.1 Rickettsiales bacterium
TTTTTCAGAGGTTCCCAAGTTCTGACTGTTACAATGTTTACAGTTTTTCATATTCACTCCAAATTGAGGTTAAAAAACCTTAATTTGGAGTGGGGAGTTTTAAAATCTATAGTTACTTAGCAATGCCCTCGTGCATAAATTAAGAGGCGCCCATAGATTTATTTTGCCGAGACTGGGGTTTGTTTTGCGTCTCGGTGTGCAGATACTTTTGTGGCTGCGGGATGAGATGTGTCCGGCGCAGGAGCAGTTTGCGCTGGAGGAGGGCTGGAATTATTTTCTATTTTTTTTTGCGAAGAAATTGCCCTAGTCTTAATCCAAAAGGAAATTAGATAATGGCTGCCTTAGCGAATACTTTTTTTCCCATTTGAGAGTTGGTATTAGGGTTGTGACGTCAAAAAGATTTTTCACCGACAAGTCGAATAAATCTTCGCTGATTTTTTCTTTTTGGTTGAAGAAAATTTTTAATCCGATTCCCGCTGCTTTTGCCGCCATCATGTCGACATCTCTGTCGCCAATCATTAGTGATTTTTTTGGATCAATATTAAATTCTTCAATCGCCTTCAGAAGCATGCCGGGATGGGGTTTGCGGTCGAAAGAATCATGGCGGTATTTCTCAATTTTTGCCTCAAGATGATGTGGGCAATAAAAAGTTTTGGTAATTTTGACGCCCTGCTTCAGGAATTCGCTTTCCATCCATTTCGTTAATTCCAGAAATTTCTCCTCGCTGTAAAAGTCTCGGGCAATGCCGGACTGATTAGTTGCTACGATGATTAGATAGCCAAGCTCTTGCGCCCTTCGACAAAGCTCAAAAATTCCCTCGACGAATTCGAATTTTTTCACTTCAAAAACATAGCCGTAATTGACATTAATCACCCCGTCGCGATCGAGAAATAATGCTTTGTTTTGTGGCACTTAAAAAATCGTGTAAATGAAGGGAGCGACTGCCGAACCTTGCGCCACAACGATTAACAAGCCAAGAAGTAGCATGATTGCAATGATTGGCAATAGCCAAAATTTTTTTCTAACCTTTAGGAAGGTCCAGAGCTCTTTGATGAGTGACATGATTATACGGAATCTGGGTTAAAAATTGGTGACGGTTTTTTGTAATTTTTGCGCGATAAATTCGGCGACTATTCTCGAGCCTTCGCTGTTCAAATGCACGGAGTCGTAGAGATATTGATCGGTTCCAGAGATGTTGCGAGCTAGGTCGATTAGTAGTACATTATTTTCTTTCGCGACTTGACGGGCAGTGTTGTGGAGATCTATGTAAAGCCGGCGATAGGCTTGGTCAAAGGCTTTGTCGGTATTTTTATCAATTGTGAAATCTGGGTGAGTCTCAATTTTGTTGAATTGGGTCATGATTACCGGAGTTGCTCCTGCTGCCTTGGTGACGGTAATGAATAAGGTTAAAATCTTACGATATTCGCTTTTGACTTTTTCTTGATGAGAGTGGTCTGGAATGAGATTTTTAAAAGGAGATGCCGCCCATTCATTTTTAAAATTTCTGAGTGAAGAGCTATTTTTGCTGAAGCATCCAAGGTTTGATCTACTGACATTGCGATTCCAGTAAGTTGCTTCGTAGAGTAAGGTAGAGAGGTCGTTAATATTTTCCATGAGCACCACAATATTTGGGTTCAATGGCAGCACTTTATTTACTAAATTATTGAGAGAATGGATGGAATTATTCCCGCTTTTTCCGCCATTGTAGGAGTTAATTTTCTTACCGGTTTTTTTTTCAAGAATCCTTCCAACCAAATAGGGGAAGCGGTAAGGCTCGTCCGCATATTCGCATTCTGTAGTCGAGCCACCAAGAAAAAAAATATTTACGTCAGGATTGTCGTGAATTTTGCTCGGGCTAATGAAGCCATTCTCGTCAGTACGAAAGTTGAATTTCTGACTTGTGTTGTAGGGAGGAATTCGGAAGGAATTTTGATTTGGTTTATTTTCGCGCAGCGCCACATTCCTTTTGCCGTGGCATCTGATTTGATATGCCGCTTTGTCAAGCAGGCTGTAATTTTCTTCGCTGGGAGAATCTTGAAAAATTTTGAGAGTCGTAATAAAAAAAAATGCTGCGATGAAAATAATGTTGATGCCGAGCAAAATAAATTTTGGATTTTTTTCGAAGAAATTTTGCGGCATTAAAACTGATTCCTCATGTCTCCTGGCTGGCTCTTGCGGTCAATGAAATAGCTGTTTGAGAGTCTATTCATTTTTTTAGAGAGAAGATCTTTTTTTAGTAAGCGTAGCGCAATTCCAACTGGTGCGAAAATTCCGTAAAACAAAATAAAGCTGATCAAAAAACCATTCACTCTACCGAGAACGTCTCCAACTTTTATCCAATTTTGATAAAATCTTATTCGTAAATAAATTTTTGGACAAAGCGCCGCGCTTAGAAAAAACAGTGCTGAAAGGCTGGATGAGGCGATGAAAAACTTTTCACTTTTGTAGGAGGTGATTGTAAAAATTAACCCCCAGATGAATCCGAAGATCCGTAAATCGCGCGAGGTAATTTTTGTGCTTTTCATAATTATTTGATGAGGCGGTGTGATGGGATGGTAAGAATGGCGGTGTTTTCTTTCCCCTCAACTATTTCGAAGCGACAATTCTGCTTATCTAAAATTTTACTGATTTGCGCCTCATCTACATTGGCTATGAGGTTAATAGTTTTTTGCGAGCTCAGGTAAAAAATTACCACCATTTGATCCAAATGATCAGTCATCAGCGTGACTTTGACCGTGGCTTCTGAGTCAGATTTAAACATGCCAGAAAAAATTTTACGCAAAGCATCGATTAGAATTAGGCGGTCAATTTTAAGGCGAGATGCTGGTTCTGACTCAAAAGGGCGCTCAAGATTGATGCGAGTTTTAAACTTGTCACTCAGGCCACCGACAAACTCTTCCAGAAAATCAGACATCGCAAAAATTTCCTCGTCGGCATTCAGCTTATTATCAATGACGTTGACGTCTAGAGCGTTGTAAATCGTGCTGCGGAGTTTTGTGGCATTAATGTGAATCTTTTCGAAATCCTCCATGTAGCGCCGGTGTGACAAAGGGCCGTAAGGTTCTTGCTTAAGGATGGAGGCGGTTTGACTGATGATGTCGAGATAGGAAAAAAGATCTGCTGGCAGAACGACTGCGACCTGATTTTTTAGATTGTTGATGTTGCGATTGTGGACTTCCTGAATTCTTGATGTGTTGGTGGTTTTTTCTCTAATCTTAGCAATCATCAAATCGAAATCGATCGGTTTGATCATGTAGTCGTTGGCTGATAGGTTAACGCCCTTGATAATGTCATCCTTTTGCCCCAATGCAGTTAAAAAAATGAATGGCGCCGTATTGTTGCGGATGTTTTTACTTTCTCTAATTAGTTGCAGCAGCCCGTAGCCATCTATTTCTGGCATCATGATGTCTGAGATTACCAAGTCAGGTTTAGTCTTTACAAAAACTTCAAAACCCTGTTTTCCATTCTCAGCTTCAAAAACTTCAAAACCCTCGTCGCGCAAAATTTCAGCGATATTCTCGCGAATATCTTGCTCATCTTCGACGCATAAAATTTTTATTTTTCTCTCTTCGGTCATAAATTCAGGCAAATCGTACTTCTAAAATTTCGTAATTACTTACCCCTCCTGGAGTTTTTATTTCGACATCATCGCCGACCTCTTTCCCGATCAAAGCACGTGCAACTGGCGACAAGATTGCGATCAACCCAGAGTCAATGTCTGCTTCAAATTCACTAACGATTCTGTAGGTCACTTTCTTGCCGCTGCTTAAGTCTTCCAATGTCACGAAGGCGCCAAATTTAACTTTCGTTCCGGATAAATTCGAAACATCAATTACTTCTGCGCGCTGAAATTTTTCTTCTAAATTGGCGATTTGTGCTTCAACGAAACCCTGCCGATCTCGCGCTGAATGATATTCAGCATTTTCCTTGAGATCTCCAAGTTCACGCGCAGCAGCAATTTGCGTAATAATTTTTGGCCTCTCGACATTTTTGAAATTCTCGATTTCAGCTTTCAGCCTTTGGTAGCCTTCCTTCGTGATTTGAAATTTTTCCATTCTCTAACCTTTAATATTTGTAATTGTCGCTTTTGAATGGGCCTTCAATGCCGATATTCAAATACTCCGCTTGTTTTTTGTTCAGTTTGGTCAACTTCATCCCAAGTTTTTCTAGGTGCAGCATCGCAACTTTTTCGTCCAATTCTTTTGGTAGAATGTAGACCTTATTTTCGTATTTTTGGTAATTGTTCCAAAGCTCGATTTGCGCCATTACTTGATTGGTAAAGCTTGCCGACATCACAAAAGCGCTGTGTCCCGTAGCGCATCCGAGGTTTAACAATCTTCCTTCCGCAAGCAGAATAATTCTTTTGCCGTCAGGGAAAGTGATTTGGTCAACCTGTGGCTTGATGTTGGTCCATTTCAAATTTCTCAAAGCTTCGACCTGAATCTCATTGTCGAAATGCCCAATATTTCCAACAATCGCGCAGTCCTTCATGGCGCGCATATGCTCGATGGTAATGATGTCCACATTGCCGGTTGTGGTGATGAAAATATCGGCGGCAGAAACCGCATCTTCAATTGGTGAAACTTGGAATCCAGCCATTGCTGCTTGCAAGGCACAGATCGGATCGATTTCGGTAACAACAACTCTTGCACCCTGCGATTTAAAAGCCTCAGCGCAGCCTTTACCAACATTTCCGTAGCCACAAATTACCACCATTTTTCCGGCAATCATGACGTCAGTTGCACGTTTAACGCCGTCGATTACGCTTTCTTTGCAACCGTAAAGATTGTCGAATTTTGATTTGGTTACGGCGTCATTCACATTGATTGCCGGCACTTTTAACCGACCCTCCTTTTCCATTTGGTAAAGTCTTGCCACGCCAGTGGTGGTCTCTTCTGACAAGCCTTTAATCCCCGCTAAAATTTCTGGATATTCTTGGTGAATCATTTTGGTTAAATCGCCGCCATCATCCAAAATCATGTTTGGTTTCCAATCTTTTTTGCCGTCGATTGTTTGTCTGATGCACCATTCATATTCCTCCTCGCTCTCCCCTTTCCATGCGAACACTGGAATGCCAGCTTCAGCTATTGCAGCAGCGGCGTGGTCCGATGTTGAAAAAATATTACAAGAGCTCCAGCGCACCTCTGCGCCAATGGCAATCAAGGTTTCGATGAGTACGGCGGTTTCAATTGTCATGTGCAAACATCCAACAATTTTGGCGCCTTTAAGTGGCTTGGATGTGCCAAATTCGCGGCGCAAAGACATTAGTCCGGGCATTTCATTTTCTGCTAATGTGATTTCTTTTCTGCCCCATGCAGCCAAAGAAATATCCTTCACGCGGTAGTCGTTGTTAGTCATAAATTTATTTAAAGAGTTGGAGGGAAGAAGAGGAGCCAGAAAAATGGGATGATCAGCGCGTAGCCAAAGCCGGCATGTTTTTTTCTTGCAGGGACGTTGAAAATTAAGAGCATCGTCAGGATCGCCATTGCTGCCAAGAAGTAGAACAGGAAGAGTTCTTTTGGTAGGCAGATGGAAGCAATCAAGATGAATTTAGCGTAATCAAAAGATTGATTCTGACTCGAGAAAAAACCGTCAGTTTTTTTGTAGAAAATTTGGTAAAAAATGACGGAGGCGATTACCCCAAAGGCTGATGAAAAAATAACATTGGTGATGTTTTGATCTTGCAGCACGCGGTTCGCCAGACCAATCGTTAAAATAAAATTTAAAACCGATTGCGGAAAAGTCGTGTGGGTAATGTCGGTTGCAATCAATATTGCCAAGCTGACAGAGAGCATGGCGTAAATTAAAAATTCCTGACTGAAGGAAAATTTAACGTAGCACAAAACGAATAAAGCGGTGGTTAGGAATTCAATTAGCAGGTGGGTGCGCGGAATTTTTACCTTACAACTTCTGCAGCGACCAAGGGTGAAAAGCCAGTTAAGTAAAGGGATGAGGTCACGAGTTTTAATTACAACATTACATTGAGGGCATCTTGATTTTGGTCCAAAATATCGACCGAAACAAGATTCTCCAAGTGGTAGGCGGTAAGCAAAAAGCGTGGCGTAGGAGCCAAAGATCGCTCCAAAAACTGCTGCTAAAATTATTCCGAAAATCTGCTCCATTATTTTTGCCTCTCTAAAAATAGGATCACGTCAGCGCGATCTTGCGGTTTTTTCAAACCTGGAAAGGCCATTTTTGTTCCCGGAATGAAATCTTTTGGTTTGGCAATAAATTGATCGATCGATCCCCTGTCCCACGCTCCGCCTTTTGTCTTCATTGCCGATGAGTAAGAGAATCCCGTGGCGGCTCTAGCTCTGCCAATCACGCCAAATAAATTCGGACCAACTTTTGCAGCTTCACCTTTCCCAGCAGTGTGACATGAAGCGCATTTCTTAAAAATTTTTGTCCCGCGATCAATGTCAGCTAGACTCATCAATGATGATAGATCGGCAGGCTTCTCCTCTTTTTTTACCACCGCCTTTCCATCCGCAGAAATTTCAATTTGAAAACCTCTCTTCACCATTTTTTTTGGCTGGTAAAGTAGGTCGGTGGCGAAGATGGCGAACAGCAATATGGTGGCAGAAATTACGAAAGCTGGTGCAAGATTTTTTACTTGAGCAGTGAGTAGTTCTTTGAATTTTTTCATGGGATTAGTAAAATAATGTGGAGACTGACTTCTCTTGAGAGATGTTGCGAATGGCCTCCCCGATGAGGTCGGCAATATTGATGATTTTGATATTTTTAACCGACAAGGTTTCTTTCGAAGGTTCGATGGAATTGGTGATTACGAGATTTTGCAATTTGGAATTTGCAATTCTTTCCGAAGCTTTTCCTGACAAAATTCCATGAGTAATGTAAGCCGAAACAGATTGAGCGCCCTTGTTCAGCAGGGCATCTGCGGCATTGCACAAAGTGCCGCCAGAATCAACCATGTCGTCAACGATGACGCAGTTTTTTTCTTCCACCTCTCCAATAATATTCATCACCTCACTTACCCCAGCGCGAGGGCGACGTTTGTCAACAATTGCCATTTCAGCACCAATTTTACTAGCTACTGCTCTTGCGCGCACAAGTCCACCAACGTCTGGCGAGACGATGACTAAATTTTTTAAATCAAAATTTTTCTTGATGTCGCGAGTAAAAACCGGTGCGGCGTAAAGATTATCCAAGGGAATGTCGAAAAATCCTTGGATTTGCCCAGCGTGTAAATCAATCGTCAACACACGATCGGCGCCAGCGGAGGTGATTAAATTCGCCACCAACTTCGCTGAAATTGGCGTGCGTGGAGCAGCTTTGCGATCTTGTCTGGCGTAACCAAAATAAGGAATTACTGCGGTGATTCTTTTTGCCGAAGCGCGACGCAACGCATCAATTGCAATCAGCAATTCCATGATGTTGTCATTGGCTGGGTAAGACGTGGACTGAATGACAAAGATGTCTTCCCCGCGAACATTTTCTTTGATCTCAACAAAAATTTCGTGGTCAGCGAATTTTTTTACCTCAGCGTCAATCAGCTTGGAGTCAAGGTAGCTGGCGATCTCTTGAGATAAAATCGGGTTACTGTTGCAGGCGAGGAGTTTCATGAAAATGTGAGTTACTGGTTGTTGTCAAAGAGGGTTAGACAGCGAAAGTCTGAAAAATTTTTTCTTGCCGATCGAAAGATTAAACTCTCCCGCGGTCACTGCAAATTGCACATCCACAATCACCTCGTCATTAATTTTAACGCCCCTTCCTTCGATTAATTTTTTTGCTTCGGAGTTGGAGGTGGCAGCGCCAATTTCTTTAATGATCTCAACAAGTTTTTTTGATCCATCCTCGCCTAAAAATATTTTTTTCTCTTCGAAGGCGGCGGAACTTTTTGCGACGAAAATTTCACGTGCCTTTTGCCGCGCATCACTCGCAGCTTTTTCGCCATGGCAAATTTTTGTTGCCTCGAAGGCTAGAATCTCTTTGGCTTCGTTAATATTACGAACCCCCATCGCGCCGCTAACGCGTTCGCCTTGCTCACTAGTAACAGGCGTTAAGCCTGTTCCTCCAGCTGAAGCTGTCGCTCCCAAGCCCCCTAAACAGGGATATCCTGGCACCAAGGCAACAATCTCAGGCATTGGTAGGTCAGTAAAAAGTCGCAGGAATTTTCCAACATCGGCATCGTGAGTATTGCGGAAATATTGAAAATAATCGAAGGGTGAAAGCATTTCAGCATCAAGCCAAACCGCGCCATCAGCAGTTTTACCCATTTTTTTCCCGTCAGCTGTTGCGAGAAGTGGAGAGGTGAGACCGAAGGCTTCTTTGTTTGAAACGCGGCGAATCAACTCCACCCCGTTCACAATATTTCCCCACTGATCAGATCCGCCAATTTGCAAGCGACATCCGTGATTTTTATTCAGCTCGAAAAAGTCGTAGGCTTGTAAAATCATGTAGTTGAACTCGAGGAAAGAGAGTGGCTGTTCGCGCTCGAGTCGCACTTTTACGGAATCGAAAGTTAGCATGCGATTCACCGAAAAATGCCGACCAAAGTCGCGCAAAAAATCGAGGTAATTTAAATTTTTTAGCCAACCGTCATTGTTGACGAGAGTCGCAGCGTTAGTTTTTTGTACGCGACATGAGTCGCGCCCCGCATTGCGGGGATCCCCAGCTGCCAAGCGTAAATCGTTATTTTCACTGTCGCTTGGCAGGCCACTAAACGAAATAAATCTTTCCAAAGTTTTTCTAATCCCGCCGAGATTTTCTTGAATATTTTCTTCCGACAACATTTTGCGCGCCTCATCTTTTCCGCTTGGGTCGCCAATTTTTGTGGTTCCGCCACCCAGTAAAACAAGTGGTCTGTGCCCGTGTTTTTGCAATAGGCGCAGAATCATGATTTGGATTAGACTACCGGCATGCAGAGATTTGGCTGTGCAGTCGAAGCCGATGTAAGCGGTAATTTTTTCGCGCGACAGAAGGTCATCAAGTTCTGTTGCATGAGTTGCTTGCGCAAAAAACCCGCGCTCAAAAAATTCTTGTAAGAAGGGGGATTGGAAATTCATTTATACCGAATCTAGTTGAAGATACCGAACTGTTGCCACCTGTAGTTATTTTAAGTGTCCGTCAATTAATAAATCCAATGAACATCGAAGAAAAACAACAAGTCACGTCAGGGTGGTTTAGAAATTTGCGCGATAAAATCTGCGCTGAATTTGAAAGGATCGAAGAAGAATTTGCCGTAAAAAACAAAGTTGCAAATCCCGGAAAATTTACGCGCAAAAATTGGAATCGAGACAATAAAGGTGAGGATGGCGGAAGTGGAGAGATGTCGTTGATGAAAGGTAATGTTTTTGAAAAAGTCGGCGTGAATTTTTCCAAAGTTTACGGTGAATTTAGCGAAGAATTTCGTGCGCAAATTCCGGGAGCTGAAAAAAATCCACAATTTTGGGCAAGCGGAATTTCTTTGGTGGCACACATGCAATCGCCACTGGTGCCAGCAGTCCACATGAATACACGCTTCATCTGCACCGAAAAAAATTGGTTTGGAGGTGGAGCAGATTTAAATCCGATGTTCGAAATAGCGGATGACAGCGCAGCTTTTCATCAAGCCTTCAAAACCGCGTGCGACAAGACTGATTCCGCTTACTACGAAAGGTTCAAAAAGGAATGTGATGAGTATTTTTTTATCAAGCATCGCGGCGTTGCGCGTGGTGTTGGTGGAATTTTCTACGACTATTTGAACACACAGAATTTCGAAAAAGATTTTTCCTTCACCCGCGATGTTGGCTTAGCTTTTCTGGAAATTTTTCCGCAGCTAGTTCGTGAAAATATGTTTAAGAAATGGACGGATGAGCAGCGCGAACATCAGTTGAGAAAGCGCGGATTCTACGCGGAGTTTAATTTGGTCTATGATCGTGGCACCAAATTTGGACTGATGACCGGCGGCAATGTTGAGGCGATTTTAATGTCCCTCCCTCCGGTTGCGAAGTGGGATTAAACCCAGATCCGTCATTAGAAATCTGCATAGTTTAGGAACCTCTGAAAAACCTAAATTTTTCGAGAAATTTTTAGGCAACAAATTTTTGAGCAGGAAAGCGTACTCTGATGTACGTGCTCGCGAGAAAATTTGGTAACGAAAAAATTTCCGGAAAAGATGGTTTTTCAGAGGTTCCCTAACAAGAAAACGGAGCTTCTTTGAATTTGAGTGCCACTAGGTAAGTCTCGGAAGAATCTTTGCGCGATGAATTTGGTTTGAAATATTTTACGATGGAAAAGTTCTTCCGCAGTTTTTTCAAAATTTGATCTGAATTGCCGCCTTGAAAAATTTTACCAACAAAGCATCCGCCAATTTTCAAAATTTTTTGTGCTAAATTTAGCGCCTCTTCCAAAAGATCGATGATGCGAGCATGGTCAGTTCCGTGATCTCCCGTAGTGTTCGCGGCCATGTCAGACAAGACCACATCACATTTTCCACTTTTGTTGTAAGGGACTTCCTTGAGAAGATTAACAATTTTTTCTGAGGCATCTTCTGCTAAAAAATCTTGCTGAAAAAATTTTACTCCGGGAATGGAGTCAATGGGCAGAAGGTCGAGTCCAATCACATTGCCATCGCCAACTTTTTTTACAGCATATTGACTCCATCCACCGGGTGCGGCGCCTAAATCGACAACGACTTTTCCTTTCTTAAAAATTTTAAATTTCGCGTCAGTTTCAATAATTTTGAAAGCCGCTCTACTGCGCCAGCCTTCCAATCTAGCCTGCTCGACAAAGGGATCATTAACTTGGCGCAACAACCATTTTTGCGATGATTTTTTTAGGCGCTTTGCTTTTTTTAATTGCTGAAATTTCTGTGGCATTTCTAACTTAAAACCCTCGCTTCATCAACTAGCATCACTGGGATTCCATCCTTTATTTTGTAGGCCAGTTTCGATTCGTAGCAAATTAATTCCTGCGCCTCTTCATCAAGAACCAACTCACCTTTGCACAAGGGGCAAACGAGTATTTCCAACAATTCATTAGGTATTTTTTTGTGAAACATGAAGTAAAAACATTAGGCATTATTGGTGGCGGACAGTTAGGACGCATGATCTGTTTTGCCGCACATCAGATGGGTTTTGAAACCGTAATTTTTACCGACCAAAAAAATTCTCCTGCTAGCTTCGCAACCAACAAAACAATTGTCGCTGATTATTCCGACGAGAAGGCTTTGAAAAAATTTGCCAAACTAGTCGATGTCGTAACTTTTGAATTTGAGAATATTCCTTTTGAAGCCGCTAGTTACCTTACCTCTCAGGTTGAAGTCTACCCAAGCCCAGAAATTTTAAAAATTACTCAACACCGAGTTCTGGAAAAAAACTTTTTGAATTCGATTGGCGTAACAACCACGGATTACGCTGAAATTTCTAGTCTAAAAAATTTGCAGGAGAGTCTAAGAAAATTTACAAAAGCCATTTTAAAAACCTCGACCATGGGTTACGATGGCAAAGGTCAGTTCGTTTTAGAAAATGTTACAGATGCCGATGTGGCTTGGCTAAAAGTGAGTTCGCAAAAATTAATTTTAGAAAAATTTTGCCCGTTTGATTCCGAAATTTCAGTGATTGTGGCACGTTCTAAAAATGGCGAAACTAAAGCCTACGAACCATTAACCAACATTCACAAAAATGGCATTTTGGACAAAAGTACTTACCCAGCGAAAGTCTCGAAAGCCTTGTGCGCAAAAGCACAATTAATCGCTAGCAAGATTGCAGAAAAATTAAATTTAGTCGGGGTTTTGGCGGTAGAATTTTTTGTGGTGGGGAGTGATTTGCTTGTGAATGAGCTTGCACCAAGACCGCACAATTCTGGACATTTTTCAATGGATGGCTGCATCACTTCACAATTTGAGCAGTTAGTCCGCGCGGTTAGCGGCCTCCCGCTTGGATCAGCTGAATTCCATTCAAGCGGTTACATGAAAAATTTAATTGGGGATGAGGTAAAAAATTTAGAAAAATTTTACAAAAATCCTCGCGCCAAAATTCATCTCTACGGTAAAAGTAAAATTGCCGCCGGAAGAAAAATGGGGCATGTGAATGTGATTGCTTAGCTCGGCTTAAACCCACTCTCTTCAAACACCGCCTTCGCTACATCGCTCTTCAAAAATTTGATGAATTCCCGCGCTACTTCCATGTTGTCCCCCGCGATTACCAACGCTTGGTAAAAAATATTGCCGTCAGTTTTTGTAGCCAAAATTCTGAAATCAGTCTCGTTTTTAATCTGGCTTGCGAGCAATAGCGAGTAACTCTCAACATTGTTTCTAACCACACTTAAAAATGACGATTTATCCTCACTTATTTTTCTGAAAATCTTGAGATTGTGCAGAGCTAAATTTTTTACCGCCTTACCACAAATATCGCCCGATGCGTTGGTTTCGCTGTCGAAAATCAAGGT
>CANMEW010000035.1 GCA_947496905.1 Rickettsiales bacterium
TGGATGGGATTAATGTTAGTGACATCAGTAGCACCATCTTTAAAAGTAAAGGTGGCGCAGACGTTGCTGCCAAATTGGATTAAACAAAAAACAGAAAATGGAAAAATTTGAATTTGAAGTTGGTGAAAATGAGGACGGAATCCGTCTGGATAAATTTTTGACGGAAAAATTTTTGGCAATAAAGCCGGAAATTAATCGTACGAAAATCCAAAATTTAATCGTAGAAAAATTGGTGCTGGATGAAAAGGGTAAGGCTTACAGCAGCGCTTCGCAAAAAACAAAATTGGGGCAAAAATTTTTTGTTTCCACTCTCGACCCCAAGCCTTCACACCTAACAGCAAAAGAAATTCCATTCGAAATTATTTTTGAAGATGACGACCTGCTAGTCATTAACAAACCCGCTGGACTAACTGTTCACCCCGGTGCTGGCAATCAAGATGACACGCTGGTCAATGCACTTTTATTCACTCATCAAAATAAACTTTCTTCGATCAGCGGTGAATTTAGACCGGGAATTGTTCATCGTTTGGACAAGGATACTAGCGGCTTAATGCTAGTCGCCAAAAATGATTTTACCCACCAAATACTCAGCCAAAAATTAAGAGACCGCGAAGTTAAGAGGACTTACCTAGCCTTTATTTACGGGGTCTTAGATCCGCTAAGAGGTCGGATTAACAAAAATATTGTGCGCTCAAAAACTAATCGTTTGAAAATGTCAATCTCACGAACCTTAGGGCGCGTTGCGATTACTAATTACGAAACTAAGGAAATGTTTTTGGGAAATTTTTTAAGTCTTGTCGAGTGTAGGTTGGAAACTGGTCGGACGCATCAAATTCGAATTCATCTGGAATCGATGAACCACTCTTTGATTGGAGACAGGCTCTACAATTCTTGCAAAAAAATGATGCCTTCTAACGTTCCAATTGAGACAAAAAATTTAATCGAAAAATTCTCCAGACAGGCGTTGCATTCTTACAAAATCAGCTTTGTGCATCCGTGCAGCGGAGAAGAAATGTCTTTCGAAATTCCCCTGCCAGAAGATTTACAAAATTTAAAAAATGCTTTGTTGATCGGTGATTTAAGTTCTGACTGAACTCAAAATTGTATTTTTTGGATGGATTGACATTGAAAAGAGCCTGCCTAGGATGCGCGCAAATCCTGCCTCCACGCCATACCGATCTCACACAAACTTCCCCAACTTAAAAATAAAAACATGTCAACTCTAACTAAATTCAGAGATCTCGGTCTTTCTGAAATGATGCTTAACGCTTTGCACTCAAAAGGCTTTGAAGAGCCAACTCCAATTCAAGCTCAAACCATTCCTTTCCTCCTTAAAAATCACAAAGATCTCATTGGTAAAGCACAGACCGGAACCGGTAAAACCGCGGCTTTTGGCATTCCAATCATCGAAAATATCGTTCCTGATTCCAAGAAAGTTCAGGCAATAATTTTGGCACCAACTCGTGAATTGGCGATTCAAGTTGCTGAAGAATTGAGTTCATTTGCCGAACAGCAAAAAACTCGCATCGTTGCCGTTTACGGCGGTCAGCCGATTGAGCGTCAAATTTCTCGCTTGCAACGTGGTGTGGACATCGTTGTTGGAACGCCGGGTCGTATTCTTGATCACCTTGAGCGCAAAACTTTAGACATCTCGAAAGTGTCCTACATCGTTTTAGATGAAGCCGACGAAATGTTGAACATGGGCTTCATTGACGACATCGAAACAATTTTGAAAGCCGCTCCAAAAGAACGCAGAACCGTTCTTTTTTCAGCAACAATGCCTTCTCACATCGAGCGTCTAGCCAAGAAATACATGAGCGAATACGAGGTCATTGCTGCCGCAACTGACAATCTTTCTAAGGCCAATATTCAGCAAATTTATTTTGAAGTTCCTCAGTCTGATAAATTCGAAGCTTTGTTCAGAATCATCGACGTTGAAGAAAGTTTTTACGGATTAGTTTTTTGTCGCACCAAGCTTGATGCCGATGAAATTTCTCACAAGTTAGCTAATCGTGGATGTAGAGCTGAAGCCATTCACGGCGATCTTTCTCAAGGTCAAAGAGAAAAAGTTCTGCAAAAATTCCGCGCTAAAAAACTTACAGTTTTGGTGGCGACTGACGTTGCGGCTAGAGGAATTGACATCGACAATCTTACTCACGTAATCAACTACGCTTTACCACAAGATCCAGAAAGTTACGTTCACAGAATTGGTCGTACAGGCAGAGCTGGAAAAACCGGAATAGCCATCACCCTAATCACACCTTCGGAATATCGTAAACTCATCGCCATTCAAAGAATCTCTAACTCGACCATTACCAAGCAAAAAGTTCCAAATGTTGCCGAAGTAATCGAAAGCAAAAAATTGCGCATCAAAAACTCTCTAACCGAAATCATTGCTGCTGGAAATTTTTCTGATCTCGAATCCACTGCTGAAGAAATTCTGAAAGAAAGCGCCGACCCTAAAATCGCAATTGCTGCCTTGTTAAAATTAGCCTTCAAAGACGAGCTCAATGAAAGCAGCTACAATGAAATTAACCAATACAGCAAAAACAAAGACTACTACTCAGACGATCGCGGAATGAGTGGTCACCGACCAATCGGAGATCAGCGCAGAGGTTACGTCGACCGTAAAGGAACGGCACGCTTGTTCATCGCCAAAGGTCGCAATGACAACATGGATCCAAGAAAGTTGGTTGAATTTATTCAGAGCGAAACAGGTGTTGAGCAGCGTCGCATTGATGATGTAAAAATGTTCGATGCCTTCTCATTCTTTGCTGTTCCATTCGAAGATGCAGAAAGAATTCTTCATTCTTTCCAAAAACAATCTGGCGGCAGAAAGTCTTTGGTATCTAGAGCGAAAGAGCGTGAATAATCATTAATCATCGAGCTAAAACATGTCAGAAAAAAAAATCGGAAATTACCAAATTATCGATCACGAATTTGATGTTGTAGTTGTTGGGGCCGGAGGAGCAGGGCTCCGGGCAACTTTCGGGATGGCGCAAAAAGGTCTCTCAACCGCTTGCATCACAAAAGTATTTCCAACTCGTTCGCACACTGTTGCCGCGCAAGGTGGAATTTCTGCTGCCCTTGGAAATATGGGTGAGGATGACTGGAGATGGCACATGTTCGACACCGTCAAAGGTTCGGATTGGTTGGGAGATCAAGATGCGATCGAATACATGTGCCGCGAAGCTCCGGATGCAATCATCGAGCTCGAACATTACGGCGTACCATTTTCACGCACAGCAGATGGAAAAATTTACCAACGTCCGTTTGGTGGCATGACCAAAGAATTTGGTGAAGGTGGTCCGGCACAAAGAACTTGCGCTGCCGCCGACAGAACAGGTCATGCAATTCTCCACACGCTTTACCAGCAATCACTCAAGCACAACGCTCAATTCTTCATCGAATATTTCGCGCTAGATTTAATCATGGAAAATGGTGTCTGTCGCGGAATCACAGCTCTTTCACTTCTCGATGGAACTCTTCACCGTTTTAAATCTCACACTGTTGTTATTGCTACTGGCGGTTACGGTCGCGCATTTTTTTCAGCTACATCTGCTCACACTTGCACCGGAGATGGCAATGCCATGATTCTTCGAGCTGGTCTGCCTTTGCAGGACATGGAGTTTGTACAATTTCATCCAACGGGAGTCTACGGATCCGGATGTTTAATTACTGAGGGTGCGAGAGGTGAGGGTGGTTATTTAGTTAACTCGGAAGGCGAGAGATTCATGGAGTGTTACGCTCCTAGTGCAAAGGATTTAGCCAGTCGTGACGTGGTTTCGCGCGCGATGACAATGGAAATTCTTGCTGGTCGCGGAGTCGGCCCGAAAAAAGATCACATTTACTTACATCTCAATCATCTCGATCCAAAAATTCTTCACGAAAGACTTCCGGGAATTTCTGAAACTGCGAAAGTTTTTGCTGGCGTTGATGTCACGAAACAGCCAATTCCAGTATTGCCAACGGTTCACTACAACATGGGTGGCATTCCAACTAATTTTAAAGCTGAAGTTTTAACGGTTAAAAACGGCAAGCCAGAAGTAGTGCATGGCTTGATGGCAATTGGTGAGGCAGCTTGTGTTTCGGTGCACGGCGCTAATCGACTTGGCTCAAACTCACTTCTTGATCTAGTTGTTTTTGGTCGTGCTGCCGCGATTCGCGCTGCTGAAATTATTCAGCCAAATTCTGACCATGCTGCATTTGCAAATGATGCTGGAGAGGCGTCAATTGCGCGGTTAGAAAAAATCAGGAATGCGAATGGAAAATCATCGACCGCCAAAATTAGGGGAGAGATGCAGCATTGCATGCAGGGTCATGCAGCAGTGTTCAGAACCGAAGAAACTTTAGAAAAAGGCACAAAAAAAATGCGCGAAATTTTCAAAAGTTTTGAAGATTTAAAAATTGAAGATCGTGGTTTGGTCTGGAACAGTGACCTAGTCGAAGCTCTAGAGTTAGACAATCTGCGTTCGCAAGCCTTGGTTACTATTACTGGCGCTCTCAACCGCAAAGAAAGTCGCGGTGCGCATGCGCGCGACGATTACAAGAATCGTGATGATGAAAATTGGCTAAAGCATTCAATCATTTGGTGCGACGAAAATGCCGACATCAAAACCGATTACCGCGAAGTGGTGTTGAAGCCTTTAAGCAACGATGTGCAGGCCTTTCCCCCAAAAAAACGCGTCTACTAATTATGACTTACGCAATTCCGCGCTTTTTTGGTGATTTTTGCGTTAACAAATTTTTTCGCGAGCACGTACATCAGGGTACGCTTTCCTGCTCAAAAATTTGTTGCCTCAAAATCCCTCAAAAAATCACGTTTTGCGTAAGTCCTACTAAACTTTTTTAGCAGCAAATTATGGCAGAATTTACACTTCCTCGCAATTCGCAAATTGACAAAAAATCTGGAAAAACTTTTAAGGCCAAGGATGGCGCAAAAAATGTGCGCCTCTTCGAGGTCTACCGTTACGATCCAGAAGATGCTGAGAAAAAAAATCCGCACATTGATCGCTTTGAAATCGACATGGATGAATGTGGCCCGATGGTTCTAGATGCGCTGATTAAGATTAAATCCGAACATGATTCTTCAGTAACTTTTCGCAGATCTTGTCGCGAAGGAATTTGCGGCTCATGCGCCATGAACATCGATGGCACCAACACTCTTGCTTGCACTAAAGCAATTTCTGACTGCAAAAGTTCTGAGGTAAAAATTTACCCACTCCCACACATGCCGGTGGTAAAAGATTTAGTTCCTGATCTCACCCATTTCTACGAGCAGCACAAGTCAATCAAACCGTGGTTGCAATCCTCTGAACCTGTAAATCCAAACAAGGAAAGACTGCAATCGCCTGAGGAGAGAGAAAAATTAGACGGGCTTTACGAATGCATCATGTGCGCTTGTTGTTCAACTTCTTGCCCAAGCTATTGGTGGAACAGCGACAAATATTTAGGTCCTGCAGTGTTGCTTCAGGCGCAAAGATGGATTGCTGATTCGCGAGATGAGGCGCTAGATGAAAGGCTCGATGCACTTGAAGATCCATTCAAACTTTACCGCTGCCACACAATCATGAATTGCACCAATTCTTGTCCGAAAGGATTAAATCCAGCAAAAGCAATTAGCTCAATTAAGCAGGCAATCGCTGTCCGCAAAGCCTAAGTAATTTTCAGATGACCAATATTTTCTTTCTTGGCTGCGGAAAAATGGGGGCGATTTTAGCTGAAAATTTAGTCGCGAATAAAGTTACTGCAGCTGCGCAAATCACGGTTCTAAAGAAGTCTAATCAAAATAAAGTTTCAGGATTCAACTACCTAAAAAACATCTCATCTCTACAAAAAAATTACAGCGCAGATTTGGTTTTTCTCTGCATCAAGCCGCAAGATTCAGAAAAAATTTTGAAAGAATTTTCGCAGGCAAAAATCTTCCACAAAAACACCATTTTCATTTCGATTTTAGCCGGCAAAAAAATTTCATTTTTTGAAAAAATTTTTGGCACAGAGGTTAAAATAATTCGCTCAATGCCAAACCTGCCAATTGTTGAGTCGCAAGGAATCTTCACTTACCTAGCAAATCAAAATATTTCCAAGTCAGAGCTAAAAAAATTAGAAAAAATTTTTCAAAAATTCGGCGCAATTTTTGAGCTAGAAGACGAAAAATTATTTGATCTGGTCACGGCAATTTTCGGCTCCGGACCAGCTTACATTTTTTTGTTAGAAGAAATTTTTGCTGAAATTGCAATTGGTTGTGGAATTTCTGCTGACAAGGCCTCGGAGCTGATTAAAACTTTATTTTTAGGCAGTGTTTTGATGTCTTGCAATTCTGACTTGAGCTCTTCTCAACTAGTTGAATCGGTAACATCTAAGGCTGGAACAACTGCGGCAGCGTTAAAAATTTTGCAGGAAAAATCTGCACTCAAAAATCTTTTCAAAAACGCCATCGATGCAGCGATCGAGCGCTCAAAGCATTTACAATAAAATGTCCAAAAAAGTTTTTTGTTTCTTCAGTTTAGTTTTCTTCCTCGTCTCAACCCTCGCTGCTCAAGCTACGCAACTACCAAGATTCCTCGGAACTGAAAAAAAATTTAGAAGCTACATCTACAATCCAAATGACGTCTACCGCTACATTGGGCACTACACTTACCAAGGCTTCATCGAGTTTGAAGAAGGTGAAACAATCGCCACGATTTCAATGGGAAATCCGTCGCTCTGGTTGTTTGAAAATTTGGGGAATCGTCTTTTTCTAAAACCGGTTGGCGAAGATTCTTCGGAAACCAACATGACAGTAATCAGCAGCAAGCGAGTCTACCATTTCGAGCTAATGGCGAGGGAAGCTCGCGGCATTACCGACAAGGATCTCATCTTCGTTGCCAAGTTTGTCTACCCTGACGAGAAGGACAAAAACATCGTTGAGTTTGCAAAAGTTCCCGCGTCGGACGAGCCGGACATGCGCAATTTGAGCAATTACAATTTCAACTACCAATACACTGGGGAGCCTGCAATTGCGCCGAGTAAAGTCTTCGACAATGGCGAATTCACCTATTTTCAATTTGCTAAAAAAAATGCTGAGATCCCAGCAATTTTCACCGTTGATGCTGAAGGCTTCGAGTCTCTCGTAAACTTTAGATCTGCCGGCAGCTACATCATTGTGGAAAGAGTTTCGCCGCAATTCACCTTGAGAAATGGCGGCAACATTGTCTGCGTTTACAATTCTAGTCTTTACGTCAATGGAAGGGAGAAGCGGTCAGGTAGCGACCGTCCGCAAGTAAATAACTTCTCTGGTGCAGCAACTGAAATTCCTAACTCTCCGCCGATGATGATCAATCCTTCCTCGTCGCAACCACCTCAACAATCAATGCCGCCAATAATGATGCCTCCTACCGGCGGTCCAAGACTTCCTGGCCAATCTTACTAGGGCATCTCTAAAAATTGCTTTTTCCGGTAATTTCTTCGTTACCAAATTTTTTCGCGTAGGTTTCCGCGTTAAAAAAATGCGAAGCATTTTTAGCAAGAACGGGCATCGAGCTTAAGCTCGATTGCCTGTGCTCGAATCGTACATCAGAGTACGCTTTCCTGCTCAAAAATTTGGATGCCTAGAAATTACTCAAAAAAAATCTAATTTTTAGAGGCGCCCACTAGTTTTACATTCAAAATCCCCTAGCTCAAAAAATAAAAAAACCGCGAATTTGACACGGCAGCACCCGTAAACCCTTGATTTTACTGGCTCCAATTTTTTGAAATTTTGAACGCCCCGTTCACTTTTCAGAAAAAATACCCCAAAATGACGCCATCCCAAATCATGAAATTTAAAATCTCACACTCGTCATTTTGCTTGCTCTACACCACTCTGCTCTACGCGGCATGCAATATTTTAAATTTCGACAAAATCACCAAATGGTTCTACCTGAGTAATCAAATCGACTACGTCACTTTGGTCGCATTTTCGGCAATTGGATTACTCACCTTCATCGCTTTATTCACGTTACTGGCGCACCGTTGGACGATCAAGCCACTAGCAATTATTTTCGTAATATTGGGCGGAGTGGCGGCGTATTTTTTAGCAAAATACAATGTCGTGATCGATCGCAGCATGATCATGAATGCCGTGAACACAGACCGCACAGAGGTGCGCGGATTGCTGTCGATCAGAATGATCCCCTATTTTTTGCTGCTAATTCTCCTGCCAATTTCTGGAATAATTTTTGTCCGAATAACCTTTGCACCTCCAAAAAAATATTTAATCACTTCCGCTAAAATAATTTTACTGTCTCTGCTCATTGCTGTAAGTCTGCTCTACGCAAGGTTTGATGGCATTCAGCGCGCTGTGAACCTCTCCAGAAAATACATCATTCATTCTCTCATTCCACTCAACTACATCCAAAGTTTTGGCAGCATCATTCAGCATTCTGTCGGACCCTATTTCGCTAAGAATGCCCTGAAAATCGAGATTTCTGGTAGCGTCGCATCGCAAGGTAATTTGGTAGTTGTGTTGGCGGTGGGGGAAACCTCGAGGCAGCAAAATTTCAGCCTGTACGGCTACAAGAGGCAAAACACCAATCCTGTTTTGTCGAAGGAAAAAAATCTTCATCTGCTGAACGGAGTAGCGCGAATTGGGTCAACATTGTACGCGCTGCCGGAAATATTGGTGAAGCATGGCGTGCCTTTGCCGGCAATCACTGCAAAGCTTGGCATCAACACATCCTGCTACGTTAACTACACTCTTTACGGCATTTGCGACGCGGTTGGGGAGGTGAAAGTTTCGAATTGTGGGCATGGTGGTATTTGCTACGACGAGGACGTAATGCCTCTACTGAGTGAGAATTTAAAATCTTACACCTCCGGCTACAGGCTAGTCGTGCTACATCTTGGCGGCGGAAGTCACGGTCCTAGTTACCACGAGAGATATCCTCCAGAATTTCAGCGCCTCAAGCCAATGTGCTTGGATGCCGATGTTGTCAATCAATGCACTTTCGAGCAGCTCTACAACTCCTACGACAACACAATTCTCTACGTAGATTCAGTGCTTGGAAAAATAGTCAACAAGCTTGATAAGTCGCGGGTGCCTTACGTTTTCATTTACTTGTCGGATCACGGTGAGTCGCTGATGGAGGATGGTCGGATATTTCACGGCATGCCGCCGGGAATAACATTGCCGCCTGAGCAAGCTCATATTCCGCTGATTGTAAAATCGTCAGTGCCGATTTCGATTGTGAAGCGTCAGGAATACGGACAGCAGGATGTTTACGACACAATACTCGAATTATTTTCCATCGAGACAGACATTCGCAACAAGGATGGAAGTTTCATTAGGAAGGGTAGATGAGGAAAATTAGTCGTAGAATCGCAAAGCTTTGCCTCATCACTTTTGCGACATTAATGGTCTTCGCATTGGTATTTTTTTTGATTCAAAAAAAGCCAAAGGAACTAGATGGTAAAAGGGTGGCACTGATTGACAGCATTGGCAATAATCACATTTTTCGCGGCAGCAATCCCTTTGTAACTAAGGATAAAAAATCCGTATTTGCCTACGATGAACTAACCACATATTTTAATGGAATCCTGTCGCAGCAAGGTCGCGAGCCACTCCAAGATTACTACTTAATCGATGTCAGTCTTCTCGACATGGATGAATATTACGAAATTGAGAAGGAGGAAAAGTTTTTCAGCGAACATCCTGAGTATGGTGGCGAGATGCTAAATATTTCCACTCTGTCACCCAGTTTATTGTTTGAACGACTACCAGATTCAAATGCTACGGTCAGATACATTGCGAAAAGCTACAGCCTGTGGATGATGAGCACTCTAAAAAAAATACGTGACATGGCGTCGCAACAACGAGATCGGCCAGTTGTGATTTACATCCATTGCGATGGTGGAAGAGACAGGACGGGGCTATTAGCAGCAAGCTACAGGCTGCTATTTAAAAACATGAATTTGCCGCAAGTGAAGTCGAAAAATATTTCTGAGGTTGGTAGGAGTAGCGAAGATTTGTACAATCAGGCGATTTACTCCTACTGCTTGCATGTTCAAAGCGCCTACCGCAAAGCCAGTGATTACTGCGTTACCACCACATCTTAAAAGCCAAATTTGCCGCAACGAACAAGATCAAAAAGGATGTCATCATTGCCACAATTCTTGCTGGCACGAATTTTATCACCAATAAATTACCTATTTGCCCGCCAATTAAAGCGAGTATTGGAAGGTACCAATAACCACCTCGCTAAATCCACCCTTGTTAACCTGTCCCAACAACCCAGAAACGGAATTTATCAGAATAAACATCGATGATGTTGCACTGAATTGCGGCATATTGCACTTGCCACAGCACTAGGAGCGCAAGGTAAGAAGATCCACCACCAAACCCGACGCTGGCATAGAGAAGAGCGACTACAAAAAATAAAAATCCTAACATCATTTCCAGCGCTGCTCAAGTTCTTTGATTAAAGATTGCTTGCCTGGGTCGTAAGGCCTTTCAACCCAAGTTTTTGCGCCATTCTTCAGAAGATATTGCACGATGACTTCTTTCCGGTGGCGGTAGGCAATTGAAAGTGCGGTAAAGCCGTCCTTGTCCATCGCATTGATGTCCGCACCTCTTAACACAAGCAAGTCTACTGCGGGTAAAAATCCCATTCTTGCAGCATGCATGAGGTAGGTTCGACCAAACCCATCAATGTAATTCAAATCAGCTTTGTTGTTTGCTAGTAACTCAAATGACCTCATGTCCTGCGTTTCAATTGCAATGCTTGCTGGGGTGTAGCCAAGTTTATTTGGCCTGTTTGGATCAGCTCCCTTGGCTAGGGCGGAGGCGATTATTGAATATTTTTGTAGAAGAGTGGCGCAGGTTAGAATGGTGTCGCCAATTTGATTAACGGCATTCGGATTTAAAACATTTCTGTAGGCGTCGTTAAAAAAAGAGACGCTGCCCATCGAGATTGCATTAAATAAAAGCCCAACCTTTTCCATCGGTGTTTGGATGGTTGGAATGTGAAGATTATCTTTGGTGCGAAAGCGGTTTAAAATCGGCAAGGCCGGCATTTCGTCGGAAATGAAATTGTTAAGCTCTTTTTTTTGCGGAATAATTTTCTCCTCATCTCCCTCAAAATCCTCATCTGATCTCATTTCATTTTGCGAAGAAAATTCCTCAGCTTTGGTTAAATATTTTTGACGTAATTCGTTTAATTTTTTTAATCGCTCCTTCTGATCTTTAGTGTTGATCTTCTTACGCCTCTCTGCTTCTAAACGCTTTTTCAAATTTTGTTTTTTTGCCGAATTGATGTATTGCTCGGTCGGTTTTTTGATCTCTTCAGTTGCTGTTGGAGTTGCTGTCGCTTCCGTTTTTTTCTCTTCAGATTTGAGCGCTTGCTTGAGGTTGTTACCACCCTTGTGCAAAAAATTTTGAATTTTTGAAATTACGCTAGTGGTTTCGGGAGGAGGTGTTGCTGACAAGGCTGGTACGGCTGGAGCTGGCGTGGGAGGAGCTAGTGGGGGAGAGGCTTCATCTTTTTCAATTGTCACTTCGGGCTCTTTTTTATCGAGGGGTTTTTCTGGCGTTTTTTTATCAAGATCATCAAGCCCTAGAGACTCAACATCGACCTTAATTTTTTTTTCATCAAAAGGCTCCATCGCAGCTTTTTTGCTTTTGAGGTCAGCGTTAATTTCCTCCAGAGTCAGAGTTTTTTTTTGACTATTGGCAGCGAGTTGTATGCCGAATCTGTTTGAGGACGTCGAACTGTTTTTATCCGCACTAATCAGAATTTTTGTTCCTTGTGAATGTGGCGCGCGACTAGTGTGTAGTGCTGCGTGATCCTGACTGGCGAGGTAAGTGGCGGCAAGAAATATTTGAAGCATTGGTAATTATTCTAGGGGATCGAAGCCACTTTTTTTTGAGAAGGGATGACATCTTGAGAGGCGGGATATTCCGAGAGTA
>CANMEW010000036.1 GCA_947496905.1 Rickettsiales bacterium
AGATGGCTGCTTGGTGTATCTCGGGAATGACAATAAGGCAGGAGTTACTAGCTCGGATCGTGGACATCTAACCCCAATCGCCTCCAACTATCTGGCAGAAAATTTATTGGCAAAAGTTGTGGTTGAGGACGATAAAAAATTTTAAGATGAGGCTCTACGATCCTTCTAAACTCGCTCTAATATTGTCTCTGTAAAAAAATTTTTGCTGATTTTGGTCAAAGGTTTTTTCTGAAAATAAAAATTTTTCCAAGAAAAATCCGCTCAGCTTCAGGCCGTCAAGTAGATGGCTCTCGTCGTAATCAGTAGCATCCTCAACTAAAAAATTCGGCAATTTAAGCAACTTACTTTCATAAGCCTTTCCAGCTTCAAAAGAAACCGCTCTCGCCGACTTTGGCGAAACAAAAGCAAGATCAGTTTTTGAATTCGTCACCACGCAAGAGAATAGATCCACGCCATATCCCAGAGTTTTTAGAATCTTCAATTCCAGCCTAATATAATCCGCCAAAAAACTTTTTGCCGCATGGTCTTCGGTAGAAATTTTTTGCAAAAATATCTGCAATTTTTCGAACAATTTTTGCTGCTCTTCACGCTCTAAAAATAAGTCATCAATTAGTGCGAATAAAGACTTCACACAACTTAGCTTCAAATTATCAAAAATAATTTTTGAGCAGTAAGATCTCATCAAATCCACCGCAAAAAACCCTCCCAAACTCTCCTCATCTCGCGCACGAAACTCGAAAGAAATCTGATTTCCAATTTGAAAAATTACTCTGTCTTTCGCTGATTTTACTGACTTCACGAAGCCTCGGTAAATTCCGTGATCCTTAGAAAAAACTTTCACAACCAATGAATTCTCGCCGTATTTTTTTTGACTGATGATGATCCCAAAATCTTCAAACTTCATAGCTCTTTAAAAATTCTAATGCCAGCTCAGCGCTAGTAAAGACGCGCTTTTCGGGAAGTTGATGACGAAACCAAGTGAGTTGTCTTTTTGCGTAATTGCGAGTTTTTTGTGTGGCAATTTTGATCATCTCTTCGCGACTAATTTCATTCGCCAGCAAACTTTTAATTTCAGAAAATCCCAAAGTTTTAGTGATTTGGTCGCAGTCTTTCGCGCCTTGATCTAAAAGATTGCGCACCTCTTCAAGAGCTCCAAGTTCCAACATTTTTTCGAAACGCAAATTGCAATTTCTGTAAAGCTCTTCGCGATCTGGATTAATATTGATGTGGAGAAAATTCGCCCCTTCGAAAATTTTTTTAACCGGCTGATTTTGCCAAAAAGAAAGTGGTTTTCCGGTCTGTAATAAAACCTCATAACCCCTGATCAGACGCTGCTTGTCGGTTATTTTTTCTTCACCAACTCTCGCCTTAAATTCTTCATGTCCAAGCTCTTCGTAGAGTCGACGCGCTTCATTTTTTGCATCATCAGAAATTTCCGGAATCTCAGAAATTCCCTCCACCAATTTTGAAATGTACATCCCACTGCCGCCAACAATTACTGGCAATTTTTTTTCTAGCAAAACCTGCTCCACCACTGGCTTTAAAAGCCTCAGCCACAGACCAACAGAAGAGGTTTCGCTTGGCTGTAGAGCTGAATATAAAAAATGTTTTACTAATTTTTTTTCGTGAGCGACTGGCTGAGAAGAAAGAATTGGCAAACCTTCGTAGATTTGGAGGGAGTCGGCGTTGATGATTGAGATGTCTTGTAAAGAGGCGAGATTGAGGGCGAGATTTGATTTTCCAGAAGCGGTTGGCCCGGAAATTATGATTATTTTTTTTCCACTCATTCAGCTCTGTTTGTAAGGTCTGGAATCGAAGAGATTTTCGAATTTATTTTTTATTCCGTCGAAATCTTTGGCATCAAGTGGATGGTCTTTTTTCTTGGTGATCACTGGCCATTTTTTGGAATATTCGCGATTGATTTCCACCCATTTTACTAAGTCTGCCGACTCTGGCGAAATCGCTTCTACTGGACATTCCGGCACACAAACTCCGCAATCAATGCAAGCATCAGGATCAATCACCAGCATGTTCTCACCTTCGTAAAAGCAATCAACCGGACAGACAGAAACACAGTCGGTGTATTTGCAGCGAATGCAATTATCGGTAACTACGTAGGTCATTTAGGTGTGATTAAAAAATGGTGTTAATATTCACAACTCCAGCAAGAGCGCGGATTTTAAACATGTCAGACTCATTAAGAAAATATTTTCGATCTAACTCAACTCGCGAAACTTTTTCGCCACTACCAACCAAAAAGAAAATTTTGGTAAATTTTTCAGCTGCCACAGGCGCTAGACGCTGAGAGAGTAATGCTTTGATGGAAAAAATTGGGTCTCTGGATGAAATAAAAATTTCAACCTTGGAAAAAATTTCTTTCTTTGGCTGCGAAATTTCTGTCACAGTTTTTGTGATTTCAGATTTATTTTGAACCTCTTGGTAATTGCCGCGATTCTGCTTAAATGAGCGCTGCGCCTGCTGCTTGATGTCCTCAAAATCTTTCTCTGCTGGCTTGGTGTTGCGAATAAAATCGTCTAGTTTTTTTACTTCTCGAATCAAAAGCCTAACCCCCCCCTCATCTCTGCGCACCAAGCATTCAATGGCGATTGCACTGCCATCAACCAAAATATCGCGCGCAGAAGTAATTACCGCTTCGTCAAAAATCATCGCCTCGAAAATACCAAAAGGATCAGAGATCGACATGTTAGCGAAGCGTCCGCGCGCACTTGAACGGTGTTTGCTTGCCGCAACAACTCCAGCCATTTTGACTAAATTTCCGTCGACAAGTTCGTCACGCTCGAGCTTGTCAGAAAAAATTACTCCACGCTTTTTTAAGTCTGGCAGGTGCTCGTCAAGCGGATGCTCATTTAAAAAAAATCCGAAAGCCTCGAACTCTTTTTGCAAACGACCTACCCTATTCCAGTCGGAAACTTTTTTTAATTCTGGCTTAAAATTTTCTTCCAGCATGCCTGAGAAAAGGCTCATTTGATTAGATGAGGCAGCGTTTTTTCTTTCTGCGGAATAAGAGGAGAGAACATCAAATGATTCAGCAATTTGGCAGCGATTTTTGTGAAGTGAGTCAAAGGCTCCGGCTTTCGCTAGCGCCTCGATTGATTTTTTATTGATTGATCTTGGATCTAAACGTTCAGCGAAGTCGTAAACATCTTTGAATTTTCCACCTTCTTTGCGCTCCTTCACCGCATTTTCCATCACCACAGAACCAACAGCTTTCAACGCGCCAAGACCAAATCTAATTGCGAATTTTTCTTGCTGCATGCGACTAATTAATTAGAAATAAAATTATGCTTCCAAGCAGGATTCTGTAGACTCCAAATGGTACAAAACTATGTTTGCTGACGAAGTTTATGAACCATTTAATCACCAAAATTGCTGAAAAAAATGATGCCAGCAATCCTACCAAAATAATTTCAATGTTGGCGCTCGTGAGCTCGGAAGAATTTTTTAGTAAGTCGTAAAAACTTGCCGCGGCAATAGTCGGAATCGCCAAAAAAAATGAAAATTCTGCCGAAGTTTTTCGACTTAAATTCAACAGCAGACCACCAATGATTGTCGCTCCAGACCTTGATACGCCTGGGATCATCGCGATACATTGAAAAAGTCCGATGTAGAAAGCTGTTTTTGGATTGATGTTTTCGACTGCTTGAATTTGTGGCGAAGAAGTTGATTCGCGCGGCTTACGATCGACAATGATCATTACGATTCCGCCAAGAATTAAGGCAAGCGCAATGACAAAATTTGAAAATAAAAACTGCTTGATCAAGCCGTGCAAAAGCCCGCCAATTATGGCTGCTGGCAGAAAGGCTAAAAATAAATTCAATAAAAACTGCTGCTGATTTTTCTGCCTGATCCCGCGAATAATTTCGTAAATTTTTTGGCGGTAAATTGCGCAGATTGCCAGAATCGCGCCAAACTGAATGACGATTTCAAACAAATTATTTTTGATGATTTGAAAATCGATGAGATGGGACGAGATGAGGAGGTGAGCGGTTGAAGAGACGGGGATAAATTCGGTGAGACCCTCAATAATTCCAAGAAAAACAGCTTTGATGAGATCGGCTAAATGAGGCACTGATGCTAGATTTGGTGATTATACCGAATCTGATTGAAGAAGCCGATCTGAATCGGATTCGGTATTGGGGTTCCCCGCAAAGCGGGGCGCGACTCGTGTCGCGTAAAAATAAAGAAATATACCAGAGCTACTTGAAGCTGAATTAGTACATTTGGTACCTCCGATCCGAATCGAACGGACACGTCCCAAGGGACAACAGATTTTGAGTCTATCGCGTCTACCAATTCCGCCACAGAGGCCTATGTTTTTTCAAAAAAAATTGGCCAAGACCTAAATCTGAACTATTGCTCAAATCTAAATCTTGACCAACCCCAAAAGTAGAAAATCTAAAAAGTAAAATTTTTGGGACGCGCACCTTACCAAGCAGGAATTTAAAAAGTCAAAAAGCTCTTTTGCCTATTGGATTCCCTCGTAAAACTCTTTGCTCTCCAGCTTCGTTCGTGTAAACGATATACATGTGCTGAGGATCATTCGGCAGCGAATAATCGACATCTCTTGAAAAGATTTCGATTTTGGCTGGCATAATTTTTAGTGGTTTTGGTTAGTAAAAATTTGATTAAGAAAATTACAAAGCGTCTACTGTAGCGCGGATTGAGATCGCTGTTATTTTTTTCAGATTGCTAGAATCTAGATTCGCTATTATTGTCCAAATTTTGGGAAAGATAAAAATTTTTTTTCGCTAAAGTTGTAACTATAAAAATTTACTGGTTGCGAAGCAGTGTTATCCTCAAAAACAAAGGAACCTCTGAAAAACCTAGATTTTCTGATGAATTTTTAGGAAGAAAATTTGTGAGCAGGAAAGCGTACCTTGATGTACGTGCTCGCGAGCAAATTTATCTGACGACAAAATTGCCGGAAAAGATGGTTTTGCAGAGGTTCCCAAAATGTCGTTCATTGTAATAAATATTACATACCTCCCCCGCCCCCTCAAGGGTCCTAACCAACTCCCCAACATCACTCCCAATCGGATGTAACTCTAACAGCGCAGTCTTTACTTCCTCCGCAGTTGAATATTTCTCAAAATAAAACCCCTTTCTGAACTTGTTGAACATGTTGGCATTGGCACAATTTGTTGTTAGAATCATAAAAAAAATGATGCTATCAGAAGTGATAATTTTTTCATAAAAAATGCTTGAGAAGAGAGGTGTTGTTCAAAAAAGAGTTCAGATTATTTCCACCTCCATCAACAGCTGAACTACCACTTACTTATTCCATTATAAAAGTTCTCTCCTCGGCCATATCCAAATCATCTACTCGAATTTCAGTGCCTCCAGCAATCGATTGTATCAACAAAACTTTGGCAGTGTGGTAATTATCATCCTTCGAATCATAGAACTGAAAGACTAGGCCTTCGCGCGGCTGATTTCCTGGGCCAAGCTTACCAATTTCGATTTCCGTTTTGCTGCTATAGTCATAACCAATCCATGAAGACTCATCATCTGACCTAGCATTGGATGACATCTGGCAAAAGAATAAGAGGAGCAGAGTAATTTGTACGACTGTTTTCATATAACAAAAATTGGCTAAAAAAGTAAAAGGAGTGTGAATTCAAGTCTCAGGGCAATTTTTAAAAAATCTTTTCGGTAAAGTTAAAAAAATGGAGTGATTTAGAAGCTTTTGAGATGAGGGAAGGTGGGGGAGGGGAAAATGGAGGGAAAATTTCTTGTTGGACTTTGCTGTGGTTTTTAACCTCTTAGTGTCCCACCAGTGTCCCATTTGTAGTTTTTGAGAAGAGGTAATTTGGCTGAAGCCTAGAGAGGATTGGTGCACCCGACAGGAGTTGAACCTGTAACCTTCTGATCCGTAGTCAGATACTCTATCCAATTGAGCTACGGGTGCGATTTGGAGCGTTGATTTGAAACGTTCGCGAATTGTAACTAGCTAAAAAAGCATGCAAGCGCTACTTGCGGCATTGGAATTACCTAATTCCTAAAATCTTGTGCATCTGCAGCGAAAGTAAATAACCACCATCTTCACAGAGCTTTACAGCTCGTTTTAAATTAGCCTCATTCTTGACCTCATCCCGCTCATCCATTGGCTGCAAATAGACCGGAATTTTTAACTCTGCCTGCCCAACATCAGCAACGCTAAAATAATTTTTGTTAGTTTCGGAAATAATAAATTTAAAAGCGTTGATGCGCAAAAGAAGATCGCGCCTGATTGAGTGATATTTCCCGTCAGTATTTTTTGGTGAACAAATAACTTTTACTGCATTTGGTAAATCACGAAAGAGCGTGCCATTGGTTTCGATTTGCACAAGAAACTCCAACTTCACCAACTCCTCACAAAGCCTTTCAATTGGCTGACGAAATGGCTCACCTCCGGTAATTACCACCAGCTTTCTAACCGCCTCTCCTGCTGAATTTTTTGCCAGCTTTTGCACTTCCTCTAAAATTTTTTCCAAAGAAAAATTTTCGTAAGAATCAAATTCTGTGTCACAAAAGTTACAGGATAAATTGCAGCCGCCGAGCCTTACAAAAACTGATGGATGCCCAACGTAAACCCCCTCCCCTTGCAAGGTCGCAAAAATTTCCTGCACATCTAAGTGCAAGCCATCGTGAAAAGTAGGTTTAAGAATTTTATTCTTACCGAACATCTAGAGGAAGTTGGTGATCAAGGTGAGCAGCTGGTTTAGGAATAAAATTATGACCAAGTTAAAAATTGCAGTGAAGAAAATTATTAATCTAACATTACCAAAATCCTCAAGGGTGATCACTTTTTTTGGCTCGTCAAAATACATCACCTTAACCACGCGCAAATAGTAGTAGGCGGAAATGACGCTGAATAAAACAGCAGCGATTGCAGCGAATAAAAAACCGTGACTGATCGCGGCAATGAGGATGTAAAGCTTAGAAAAAAAGCCGGCAAATGGTGGAATTCCTGCAGTTGAAAACATCAGAACCGCCAAGGAAAAAGCCATGACAGGATTGGTTTTAGCGAGTCCAGAAAATGAAGAAATTGCAAAAGTTTTTTCGTTCTCCTCGTCGCTTTCTTTTTCGTGATGCGAACTTTTTACCAAAGTTAAAAATCCAAAACTGCCGATGGAAATAACCGCGTAGACAATCATGTAAAACACGCAAGCCGTTGATCCTTCCTTGCTGAAACTTGCCATGCCAAGCAGAACAAATCCAACGTGACCAATTGAGCTGTAGGCTAAAAGTCTTTTGAGATTTTTTTGAAAAATCGCACCAAAGCTTCCAACGACGAGGGAAGCGATTGCAACGAAAACAAAAATTTTATCCATTCCCTGCCAGCCAATAGCCAGGCTTGAGACCAATTTCATCAAAGCCATTACTGCCGTAAATTTTGCAATCGTAGCAAAAAAAGTAGTAACGATTGGCGCTGATCCTTCGTAAACATCTGGCGTCCACATGTGAAAAGGTGCAGCAGAAATTTTGAAAAACATCGCGGTAATCACCAAAATAAATCCGAACATCACTCCAACTGGAATCGAATTGGCAGCAACATTTTCGCCGTGGTAGAGCTCCATCAAAGCGGTAAAATTAACGGTTCCAGAGAATCCGTAAATCATCGAAATGCCAAAAAGTAAAATGCCGGAGGCAAGACATCCGAGAATAAAATATTTCATCCCCGCCTCAGAAGATTTTGCTGAATCGCGATTTAGCGCCGCTAGAAGGTAGAGTGAAAGCGCTTGCAGCTCTAAGCCCAAATAAAAAACCAAGAAGTCGTTTGCTGAAATCAGCACCATCCCCCCAACAGTGGCAATCATCAAAAGCGCCAAAAACTCTGCGCTAATTTTTTGAATCGAAAAAATGAATCGCAGTGAAAATAAAACCACGATTGTGAGCAACAGCATGACTATTGCCTTAGCGAAGGAGGTGAATGAATTGCTTGCGAACATGTTGTTAAAAATCAGCTCGCTACTGGCAAAATTTCTGATGACCAAGAAGAGTGTGACCGCACAAAATAACAGAGAAATCAGGTGAGAGATGTAGAAAAATTCTTTGATTTTTTTGCTCAGAAAAACGTCTGACATCAAAACGACTAATGCGCCGCAGAACAGTGTGATTTCAGGTGAGATGAGTGCTAGGTGCATGATTTATTTCTGAATTAAATTCGTGAGCTGAATGACCGGTAATTCAAAAAATCCCAAAATTAAATTTGGTAAAATTCCGAGTAAAATTACGAAGGCCGCCATTGCGCCAAGGGAGATGAATTCGATTTTTCCGAGATCGGAAACGCCTTCGATGTGCTGATTGCTGATTTCGCTGAACCACACGCGCTTGTAGAGCCAGAGCATGTAGCAAGCTCCAAGAATTACTCCTGTTGCAGCTAAAATTGCGGTAATTTTACTGGCTTTGAAAGTTCCGACGATGCTCAAAAATTCTCCCACAAACCCGCTGGTACCAGGCAATCCAACAGACGCCAAAGTGAAAATCATCGCGAGCATGGCGAAGTTTGGCATTTTACTAGCGATGCCGCCGAGGTCAGAAATTTTCTTGGTGTGCAAGCGATCGTAAATCACGCCGACGCAGGCAAACAGAGCTGCGGAAACGATTCCGTGACTGATCATTTGCACAATCGCCCCGTCAATTCCTTGTCTGGTAAAGCTAAAAATTCCCATGGTTACGAAGCCCATGTGAGCCACCGAAGAATAGGCGATCATTTTTTTCATGTCCTCCTGCATCAGCGCCACCAGTGACGCGTAGATGATTGCAGCAACGCTCAAAGTGAAAATAAATGGCGCGAAAAATTCGGAAGCGATCGGAAAAAATGGCAGAGAAAATCTAAGAAATCCGTAAGCGCCTAGTTTAATTAAGATGCCGGCAAGAATTACCGAACCCGCCGTTGGCGCCTGCACGTGAGCATCTGGCAACCAAGTGTGAAATGGAAACATCGGCACCTTCACCGCAAAAGAAGCGAAAAAAGCCAGCCACAAAACTTTTTGATATTCCGGCGGGAAGAACTTTGGAAGCTCTCTGGTTAAAGTGATGACATCGGTGGTGCCAGTGAAGAGTAGGATAGCGATGATTGAGATGAGAAAAATCACCGAGCCAAAAAGCGTGTAGAGAAAAAATTTGTAAGAGGCATAAATTCGGTTGTCGCCGCCCCAGATGCCGATTACCAAGAACATCGGGATGAGCATCGCTTCGAAAAAAATGTAGAAAAAAAGTAGGTCGAGCGCACAAAAAGCGCCGATCACCAAGCCTTCAATGAGTAAGAAGGCGACGACAAATTCTTTCACTCGCTTCCCAATTGAGCTAATGCTGATGGCAAGACAAATTGGCGTGAGAAAAGCGGTAAGCGCGATCATCAACAAAGAAATTCCGTCAATTCCGACGATGTATTTTACGTCGTGATTATCGATGAATTTGATGACTTCAGTGAATTGAAATCCCGCCAATTTTTTGTCGAAAACAAAAAGTAACCAGCAACTCAAAACCAAATTTACAGCACTAGTCAAAAGCCCGTAAATGTAGTATCCGCGCTTGTTTTTGAACTTTACGAATAGCAGTAAAATAGCGGCTAAAATTGGCAAAAAAGTTAGTGTCGAGAGGATTGGGAAATTCATGAATTGGAGATTTTTTTTGAGTACTTCTGGGAGGTGTTTTTAAAAACAATTTCGGCAGGAAATTTCGCGGATTTTTATTGATCGGAAAAATTATAATCAAGAACGCCAAGGCACATGACGCCTATACCAGAGCTCTTTGAAACTTGAACACTTTTTGCTCTGGTATTGGGGTTCCCCACAAGGTGGGGCGCCGCCCGTGCGGCGTAAAAATAAAAAAATATACCAGAGCAAAAAGTGTTCAAGTTTCAAAGAGCTCTGGTCTACTCATCATCCGACAGTTTCATCGCCTGATCATTAGCAATCAGCGCATCAATAAATTCATCCAATTCTCCCAACATTACTCCGTCAATTCTGTAGCTAGTTAGGTTGATGCGGTGGTCAGTGACGCGACTTTGCGGAAAGTTGTAAGTACGAATTCGTTCCGACCTGTCCCCACTTCCAATCTGCCCTCTCCTAGTGTCCGAACGCTCTTTTTCTGCCTTCTCACGCTCCGCCTCGTAAAGCCTAGAGCGCAAAACTTTCATCGCTTTTTCACGATTTTTAATCTGCGATTTTTCGTCTTGCATTGAAACCGTCACTCCAGTCGGAACGTGGACAATTCTCACTGCAGAGTCTGTCGTATTCACCGATTGCCCACCTGGTCCGCTCGAGCGAAACACGTCGATGCGCAAATCTTTTTCTTCAATTTTAATGTCGATGTCTTCCGCCTCTGGCAAGACGGCGATTGTTGCCGCTGAAGTGTGGACGCGGCCTTGCGACTCTGTTTCTGGAACGCGTTGAACGCGGTGAACTCCAGATTCAAATTTTAAGCGCGCAAAAGCACCGCGCCCAGTAATGGTTGCGGAGGCGTCCTTGTAGCCGCCAAGACCAGTGTCGGAAATTGAAAGAATTTCGAATTTCCAACGCTTTCTCTCGGCATATTTTTGGTACATCGAAAAAAGCTTGTAGGCAAAAAGTGCTGCCTCTTCGCCGCCAGTACCAGCTCGCACCTCAAGGATGGCGTTTTTTTCGTCAGCCACATCCTTCGGCAAAAGCGAAATTTTTATTTTGTATTCAAGGTCTGGAAGAGTTTTATTGAGATCAAAACGCTCAGCTTCCAACAGGTCTCTCATGTCCTTGTCATCCGTGGTAGGTAGTATTTCGTCGATGTCGGCAATGTCTTTCTGTGCTTTGCGGTACTGACCAATCAACGCCACGATTGGCTCCATGTCGGAATGTTCTTTGGAAATTTTTGCGAAGCCCTGCCCTAAGCCAGATGGATCGAGCAGTTTTTTTTCTAGCTCATGAAATTTAGTGACGATGCCGTCGAGCTTTTGCGTGAAGGACATGAGGGAATTTTAAAATTGGGAAGAGAAGGGGCGCGAATCAACTTGTGTAGAACGACTTGCAGGAAGTGCGTAAGTCTTAAACTTTTTAGGATGGGTATTTCAGGTGGAAAGCAGTAAATTCGAGATGCTGAAAAAGCTGTTTGAATCTGACAAATAAAAGCAGAGCCAATTTCTTGAATCCGCGCCTAGGGCTGCTCCAAGACCACTCGCCTAGAGCCGCATGCGCTCAAGGCAGTTTATTAAAAAATTACTAATTCCATTTTTTACAAATCAAACTCTGCAAAGCCTTGAATTTAGGGCATCGAGCAAAAAGTCCAATTTTCTCCGCGCCGGCGAAAATTCAAAAAACGCGCAAAAATCATGCAGCAAAAAACACCGAAATAATTCCGAGTAATTACACAAAATTTCTCGCCAAAATCCGTGCAAAAATTACTCAGACATTTTTGCGGAAGAGATGCCTACGCTCGTACTAAAATTTGGAGTGGAGTCCGAGTTTGCGCATGAAATTTATTTTCGCTTAATCCTCCAGCGCCGCCCAGCATGACACAATTCCTAGCTCTAACGCCCAGTGGAAGAGCTAGCTCCTTCCCCCCTGGTTGAGCACACCCGATGACGCTGGTGATGGTGATGGTGATGATGATGGTGGTGGTGGCGCATCTGCTTTTTCTTCCCTTTTTCCTGCAGGCGCTGGTTTTGATATATTCCCATCTAAACCTAACAAAACTTTTCCTAAGCTAGTGTTAGTTTCTATCTCGCTCTTAAGAGCTACTTGAACTGTTGCTATTGCTTCTGCTTTTGCTTCTGCTTTTGCTGCTGCTTTTGCTGCTTCTGCTTCTGCTTTTGCTTCTGCTTCTGCTTCTGCTTTTGCTTCTGCTTCTGCTTCTGCTTCTGCTTTTGCTTTTCTATCTGCTTCTGCTGCTTCTACTTTTGCTGCTTCTGCTTC
>CANMEW010000037.1 GCA_947496905.1 Rickettsiales bacterium
AGATCGAATTTGATTTTCTCCAGAATCAGATCCTGTGGGCTTCGAAGCCATTTTTGAAACTGGAACATTTTCATGCAAATTTTCTTCGGCAAAATTTCTACTAAGCATGGCATCCGGAATTGAATTTTGCGCTTCCGCGTTCCGCACGTACCTAGGTACGCTTACGGTTCGGCTCGCAAAATTCCCCTCCAGCTGCTCACGCTTAGCAAAATTTTTCTTGAATTCTAATGACGGATCTGGGTTCAAAATATTTTCATCTCCCTCCTGCAAAACTCCTCTTCTCTTCAGTAAAACTTCTTTTCTTTCTGCGCTTCTTCTGATTACCGCCTCAATGCGCGCTCTCTTTTCCAGAAATGTCGCAATCACTCCATTACTATTTTCGCAGGTAAAATCTAAGGCTGGATGAGTTGGAACTCTAAAAGAAATTAATCTTGTCGCAGGCACGAATCAGCGCTTGGACCTTGTTGATGCATTCGTCAAATTCGGATTCTGGATCTGAATCAAATACAATTCCCGCACCTGATTGCAGGTGGATTTTACCATCTTTTATTAGAGCTGATCTTAGTGTGATGCAGGTTTCCATGTCTCCATTGCTGGAAAAATAACCGACACATCCGGCGTAAAAGTTGCGCTTCACTTTCTCAATTTCTTCGATGATTTCCATCGCGCGAATCTTTGGAGCTCCACTCACCGTACCGGCTGGAAAGCCTGCAACTAAAGCATCGAGAGCATCAAGATCATCTCGCAAAATTCCTTCAACATTGGAAGAGATGTGCATTACGTGGGAATAATTTTCGATCACCATTTGTTCCGTGACCTGAACGGATCCCGGCTCCGCAACACTTCCTACATCATGCCTGCCTAGGTCAATTAGCATTAGATGTTCTGCGACTTCTTTCTCATCACGCAAAAGTTCGTCAGCAATTTTTTTGTCCTCTTCGGCATTTTTTCCTCTTTTTCTAGTGCCGGCTAATGGACGAATTGTAACTTTTTTTCCTTTTAGAGAGACCATGATCTCAGGACTGGAGCCGGTTAAGACGAAATCATCAAATTTTAAATAAAATAAAAATGGCGAAGGATTAACCGAGCGCAATGCGCGGTAAAATGAAAATTCTGAAAGGGCTGAATCAAATTTTGAGGTGAATCTTTGCGAGGGTAGAGCCTGAAAAATATCGCCATCAGTAATGTATTTTTTTACCTTTTCCACCGCTGCGCAATATTCTTTTTCTGCGTAATTGGAGGAGAAATGAAATTCTGGAGAATGTCCTGAAGACCCTGATTCCAAAGGTTCCATCAAAATTTTTTCAGCGAGAGTAATTTTTCCTACGGCGGTTGCGTAAGAGGAATTTTTGAAAGTCGGCGCGCAAATTATGGCGCAGTCAAAGAGATTGTCGAAGACGATGATTAGCTGCGGGCGAATGAAGATGCTGTCGGGGATGTGGAGCTCGTCTGCTAGATTATGATTAGGGATTGTTTCCATGAGGCGAATCATGTCGTAGCCCATATAGCCGAAAATTCCGGAACAGATTCCCGATAATGGCGTTGAAGCGTAATCGAGTAGAGTCCAATCAATGTGAGATTTTTTGATCAGCTGACGAAAATTTTCTAAAGCTCTACCTTGCTCTTGGGAAAAGTTTTTTGGATTTTCTGCAAAATTATTATTGATGAATGACTGCTCTCCAACGCATTTCCAGACTACGTCTGGCATGAAGCCAAGAACAGAGAAGCGACCCTTGCTGAGGCTGTTTTCTGATGATTCTAATAAAAAATGATGATTGGGGAAATGCTTGAAAATCTTGAGAGAGGCGAGGACGGGGGTGAGAGTGTCTGCCGGAATTTTTTTGAACAAAATTGTAGCGCCAGATTTTTCTAGCGCCCGATCAAATTCTTTTTCTGAAAAATTAAAACTCATTACCGCTAGGCGCCTCTAAAAATAACCTTACTTTTCTTCCTCTTTACTGCCCAAGATTTTTTCATTTACTTTGACCGGATTTTTTTTGAGTAAGAAGTTGTTATACTCTTGTAACACTTCTGTTTTGAAGCTTTCGTCTGCTTGTTTTTTAGCCTGCTCAAATTGCATTCCATCAGCTGATGATGCTTTGATTTCACGCAAAACCCCCACCGCAAATTCTTGCGCTCCAGCCGGAATTACCGAGGTAACATCTCCAACTTTCAGCGAGAATAATTCATCAAGAAAGTCATTCGGGTAAGCGACTTGGCGACCTTGGAAATTAATGTAAAAGAATCGTGGGAACTCACGGTGCTTGTCGAGTTTGAGCTTGTATTTAGCGGCGATTTTGACGATGGAGTCAGGATTTTCTTTGATCTCATCCCTGATTTTTTTAGCTAGAATTTGCAGAGACTCTGTTTTTTTAGATTGGATTAAATCTGTGGTAACGCGTGATTTAACTTGAGCCAAGTCTCTTTCGTGAGCTGCTTCAATTTCGTCAATTTTTAAAGCGTAAAATCCTTCAGAAGCTTTGGCGTAGAAAATTTTAGAAACTTGGTCTTTTTTCAGAGCGAAAGCGTTTTTTGCAAAACCTTCTAAACCTTTGATTTCATTGACTTGCTCACCTTTCTCATTCTGACCAGATTGATCAATTTTTACTGAAGCTGAGGGGGTTTTAAAATTAAATTTCTTTGCGACTTCAGCTAAATAATTTGAGGTCAAAAGCGCATCGTCAATTTCAGAAATTTTTTCTTGCGCAACCTTCTCTTCTCTGCCCTCAGAAATTTTTTGTTTAAGACTATTTTTTACTTCTACGAATGGAGTTGGTTGAGATTTTGTGATTTCAGTAAGTAAGAAGATGTGAAATCCAAGAGGGCTTTTTAAAGCGTCGCTGTGATCACCGACATTCAGTTGAAATGCTGGATCGGCAAGCTGTGGGATTAAATCTTTCTTAGAAATTTTGGAGAGTGTAATCGCTTTTAAATCTTTCTTTTGCAGCTCATTAGCGAGCTTTACGAATTGCTCTTTTACCTTAGATTTATCTGCTGCGACGGCATCATTTAATTTTTGTAAGAAGTTTTTTGCCGCGGATTCTTCATCAAACAAAATGTGGTAAAAATTTCTACTTTCCGCCTTGGTAAATTGATCCTTATTTTTCTCGTATTCAGCAAGGATTTCGGCATCAGAAATTTGAAAATCTTTGACGAAATCTTTTTTAGAAAAATGTAAGTAAGAAATTTTTCGCATCTCTGGCGCTGCATAATTTTTCTTATTTTCTTCAAAGAATTTCGACACTTCTTCATCGCTAACTTTTGTAACATTTCCAACATTTTTAATTGAAATTGCAGCTACGTCAGCAAAGCGTTTTTCTTGTTTAAAATTTTCTGCTTGGAGAATTGAATGATAATTGAATGGAGCAGCTAGAGACATACTTTGGATGATCATCGTAGAGACTACATCATTAGAGATTTCATCTACGTAACTTTTTTCATTAAGACCATTTTTGGCGAGAAATTTTTTGAATATTTCGCGGTCAAATTTTCCATCCTGATTTTTGAAACTAGGATCCTTGGCGACTGCTGCTAAAATTAACTTACTACTGGCCTCAACACCAAATTCATCATGCAGTTTTGCAATCATGGCTCTGTTCACGATGCGGCCTAAGACGTCGGATTTAAAGCGTTCTGAATCAAGATATTTTAGCGCTTCCTCGCTTTTACTTGAAGCTAAAATCATTTCGCGATCGGACTGCATCGTTTTGTTGAAGGCATTGTAGCCAATGGTCGTGTTACCAACTTTGACTACCCAAGAATTTGAGTCGCCCAAGATGAAGCCACTAATTCCAAAAAGAACGAAGCTCAATATTACAAAAGCTAAGATAATTTTAAAAAAAATATTGCCCGCAAGCTTACGAAATAGGTGCATGTGAAATGTGGGGTTGGGGTGGAGTATTTGAGGGAAAAGTTTAGGGAGGGAAAGTTTGCAGCTCCAAAAGATGAGACTGAGGCTCTAGGACGCGACGCCTCAAAATTAATAATTATTTTGAGACGCCCAAAACTTCAAGAAGCTGAGATTAACGAGAATAAAGTTCTGTAATCAGATGCGGCTCCATTTCAACTGCGTAAGGTATTTCTTGGAGAGTTGGTTTAGCGGTCAGCTTGACGCTAAAGCTGTCTTTTTCTAAGCTCATGTAGGAAGGAATATCTCGATCCATTTTTTGTAGAGATTCCATTGCAATGGCAAGTTTGCGAGATTTTTCACGAATCTGAACTATGTCTCCGATTTTTACTCTGTAGGATGCGATGTTAACTGACTTACCATTTACGGTAACATGTTTGTGACTCACAAACTGTCTTGCTGCAAAAACAGTTGGCACAAAATTAGCGCGGTAAATTACGCTATCTAGGCGGCTTTCAAGTAGAGCAACAAAGTTTTCACCTACGTCACCTTTAGATTTTGAAGCTAAAGTAAAAGTGTTAAAAAATTGTTTTTCTGAGATGTTGCCGTAGCTAAATTTTAGTCTTTGTTTAGCGCGAAGTTGTTTGCCATAATCAGTGCTTCTAGTTTTTGAAGAGGCGCCATGCTGCCCTGGTTTGTAATTGCGCTTGAGATATGGGTCTTTTGCTTGTCCCCAAAGGCTTCCACCTAATTTACGACTGATTTTTTTCTTGGCATTTAGTCTTTTGGTCATGATTTGAAATTATTCCATGATTAAGTATTCCCATGAGCTTTTCGAGATGTTTCCTCGGCAAAAATTGCCCAAGAAATTTTCCTCGAATAAGTTTTAAAAAACTGACTTTTTTAAAGGGATTCAACTGTGAAGAGGGCGCGGATTGTTGGAAGGAGAATTACTTTTGTCAACAACAGCTAATTCTCGTGCTGAAGAATTTTGCAGCGTTATTTTAGCTTTTTATTTTGGGTTAAATTTTTAGAAGAAAAAATCTTGATTTTAAAAACCTGACCCAAGTAGATTCCGGCTAAATCACGCCCATCCGAAGAGTTAATGAATCAGATATCCTTGGTTCTTCATACGAAGATTTTAGCTTCCCAAGCGCGCCCACACCACATCTTCAGAATCATAATTTCACAAAATCTTACTCATTTTCGCTGCAATTTTTTTGATAAATCACTGAAATTGAGTCGCGTTTATTTGGGTGTTTTTAGTTTTAAATTTTTCAAAATTTATCCATATGCCTCTTTACGAAACCGTGTTTATTGCTAGACAAGATTTAACTGTTGACGATGTGGATTCTCTAGCGAGCAGATTGTGTAAAATTATTGAAGATGGAGCTGGAAAAATTGTCTCCAAAGAATATTGGGGTCAAAGAATTCTTTCTTACAAAATTAAGAAAAATTCTCGCGGACATTACGTTCTGCTGAATATCGATTCTCCATATTCGGCCGTTGCCGAGCTTAAGCGTGTTATGGGTTTTAACGAAGACATTATGAGGAGCATGACTTTTTCTGTTGAACAACATTCGGATGAGTCTGCCTTGTTTGTTGCAGCTAGTGCAAAGGATTACAAATCTGGAAAAGTGGCGGCAAAAAAAGATTCTAGTAAAATCGATTCAGTGTTGGATCAGGTTCAATTTGAAGTTTAATCAGGAGATAAGCGTACATGGCAACAAGAACAATGCATAAAAGCAAAAGCAGAGATACCTCTACCAATTCCAGCTCTCAAGGCGTTACTGAAGATGGCTATCTTAAAATTTCTTTAGTGAATCAAAGCGTCTTCATCAGAAGAAAAAAGTCCTGCCCACTCAGGGAAATTGATCTCGTGGAAATAAATTACAAAAACCTAAATTTGTTAAACAAATTTCTTTCCGAAAGAGGAAGAATTATTCCAAGCAGAGTAACTAACGTTGGAATGAAAAAGCAGCGAGCACTGTCCAATGCCATTAAAATAGCGCGCCAACTAGCGTTAATTTCTCCAATTAAGAAAAGCGTCATCTCCTAAAATTTATCAAAATGAAAATTATTCTAATTGTTGCGGTTCCTACTCTTGGTAAAGTCGGTGATATCGTCGAGGTAAAAAATGGATATGCAAAAAACTTCCTGATCCCCTCTAAGTTCGCCATTTGCTTTACGAGTTACAATTACAAAGTTTTTGAGGCTAAAAAGAGCGAGTTCGAAAAAATTAATCTCGGTAATTTTAATATTGCGGAAGAGATTAAGGCGCAGATTTCTGGCAAAGAACTATTGATATCCGAAAATGCTGCGGATGACGGAAGACTTTACGGATCAGTAAAGTCTGCTACTATTGCATCTAAGATCAACGAGGTGATTGGTAAAAAAGCTGTTTCTCGCGCAAATGTTTTTCTGAAAAAACCAATTAAAGAAATTGGTACTTACGAGGTAACTCTAAATTTTCATGCCGAAAATACTTTTGGCATTACTGTGGTTGTAGCTAGAAACGCGACAGTAGTTAGTACCAATAAGTAAGACTCTAGCGGTAAATTGCCTCATCTCTCTTTTAAAAATCTCCCTCATCATCTCTCAGATAAATCCAAAATCACCTAACTATCCACTTCGTGACTAGGGCGCATTTCGATCCCTCATCTCATGCTATTTTTAATAGCTTGATTTCCAGTTTAATGAAAAAATTAACTTTTAATCATGTCTCTAGCAGGAACCTCATCGCACGGACTTCTAAGTTTGACTTCAAATAGCGCAGTAGACCTTTTGGATTTCAACGCCATCAAAATCTCAATTGCTGATCCAGATAAAATTAGATCTTGGTCTTTTGGAGAGGTGATGAAGCCAGAAACCATTAACTATAGAACTTTCAAGCCAGAAAGAGATGGATTATTTTGCGCTAGAATTTTCGGACCAATCAAGGATTACGAGTGCTTGTGCGGCAAATATAAGCGCATCAAATACAAAGGCATAGTATGCGAAAAATGTGGTGTCGAAGTTACTTCTTCAAAAGTGCGTCGAGAAAGAATGGGGCATGTTGAGCTTGCCGCACCCGTAACTCACATCTGGTTCTTAAAGTCTCTCCCATCGCGCATCAGTACCATGCTTGGAGTGACTTTGAAATCTTTGGAGAAAGTAATTTATTTCGAAGCTTACATCGTCACTGACGGATTGATGTCCTCTTTGAAAGAAGGCGAAATTTTGACTGAAGATGAATATGACAAGCTGCAACTAGAGCATGGATATGGCAGCTTTATTGCTGGGATGGGAGCTGAGGCGGTGCGCAATCTATTGCAAAAACTTGATCTAAAAAAATTACAAAAAAATCTTCGTGAAGACTTATCAACTCAAACCTCCGAGATCAAAAAAGAAAAAATCATCAAAAGACTAAAGCTTGTTGAGCAATTTCTTGATTCCGAAATCAACAAGCCGGAACACATGGTAATGACGGTTTTACCAATCATTCCGCCTGATATCCGTCCATTAGTAATGTTGGATGGAGGACGTTTCGCGACATCCGATTTAAATGAGCTTTATCGTCGCGTTATTAATCGTAATAATCGTTTAAAACGTCTTACTGAGCTTGGTGCACCAGAGATCATCATCAAAAATGAAAAGCGGATGCTACAAGAGTCAGTAGACGCCTTGCTTGATAATGGTCGCTCCGGAGCGGTTGTAAAAAATTCCAATAAAAAACCTTTTAAATCTTTGAGCGACATGCTGAAAGGCAAGCAAGGTCGTTTCCGTCAAAACTTACTTGGAAAGCGTGTCGATTACTCTGGTCGTAGTGTAATTGTGGTTGGTCCAGAATTAAAACTTCACCAATGTGGTTTGCCAAAAAAAATGGCCTTGGAATTATTCAAGCCATTCATCTATTCCAAGCTAGAGCTGTATGGAAAATCTCCTTCGATCAAAGTTTCTAAAAAACTAGTTGAGGCAGAAAGACCTGAGGTTTGGGATATTCTGGACGAGGTTATTAAAGAGCATCCAGTTCTTCTAAACCGCGCTCCGACTCTTCACAGGCTTGGTATTCAAGCATTCGAACCTGTATTAACAGAAGGCAAAGCCATTCAACTTCATCCCCTCGTTTGCGCTGCCTTTAACGCTGACTTTGACGGCGATCAAATGGCTGTTCACGTTCCACTTTCTATTGAAGCTCAGGTTGAAACTAGAGCGCTAATGATGTCCACAAACAACATCCTGAGCCCCGCTAATGGTAAGCCAATTATCGTGCCATCGCAAGATATTATCCTCGGTCTGTATTACATCACTATGGAAGGCAAGGATTACCCCAAAGCTAAATCACGTCCAATTGCCAATGATTTTGAATTAGAGCACGCCTTAAACGGTAAAGTGATCAACCTTCATGATAAAATTTTATACCGTTTTACCGTCAAAGATCTTGATGGCGAAGATTCATTCCAACGAGTCGAAACAACTGCTGGGCGCGTATCGCTTCACAGAATGTTGCCAAATGCCATGAAAAATGATTTTGGGATCGTCAATAAAGTTATGACTAAGAAGGCAATCACTGACCTCATAGACAATGTTTATCGTAATTGTGGCCAGAAGGAAACCGTCATGTTCTGCGACCGAATCATGGCTCTTGGTTTTTCTAACGCTTGTCGTGCGGGAATTTCAATCGGCAAGGATGACATGATCATCCCGAAAGGCAAAGGTGCGCACATCGCTGAGTCATTCGAAAAAGTGAAAAAGCTAGAGAGGCAATATCGCGAAGGATTAATCACTGCCGGAGAGCGCTACAATAAAGTCGTCGATGAATGGACCAGCTGCACCGGAAAAATTTCACGCGAAATGATGGGGGCAATTTCCACCTTCTCTACACCGGTTGAAGCTAATTCAATTTTTATGATGGCTGATTCTGGAGCGAGAGGATCAGAAAACCAAATTAAGCAAGTTGCGGGTATGCGTGGCTTGATGGCAAAGCCCTCTGGTGAAATTATTGAAACTCCAATCACCTCAAATTTTAAAGAGGGTTTGAGTGTTTTAGAATATTTTATTTCAGCTCACGGTGCTCGTAAAGGCTTGGCTGATACGGCTCTGAAAACAGCTAACTCCGGTTATTTAACCAGAAGATTGGTCGATGTTTCTCAGGATTGCATCGTAATAGAGGAAGATTGCGGCACTGCAGAAGGAATAGTTCTCGAATCAATCGTCGATGATGGTCGCGTAATATCTCCTCTTTCGGATCGCATTTTGGGTCGCGTTCTGCTTGAAGATGTTAAATCTCAAGATGGTAAAAAAATAATCATTAAAGCTGGCATCATGGTTGATGAAGCCTTGTCAGACTTGATTGATCAGCATGGTGTAAAATCAGTTAAATCGCGCTCAACATTAACTTGTAAAACTCACGAAGGTGTCTGCGTAAAATGCTACGGACGCGATCTAGCAACTGGCAACATTGTCAGTATCGGAGAAGCAATTGGCGTTGTTGCAGCTCAGTCTATTGGCGAGCCGGGAACACAATTAACGATGAGAACTTTCCACATTGGTGGCGCTGCGCAAAGAGGCTCTGAGCAATCGTCAATTTCTGCGATTGCTGATGGTAAAGTTAAAATTTCCGACAAGGGAACAGTTCTAGATCGCAACAATAGAATCGTTGTGGTGAGTAGAAATTCCGAAATCACCTTGGTTGATAAAAATCAGGTGGAAATCCATAGCTATAAACTTCCTTACGGAGCTGTAATTACCCACAAGCATGGTTCGGAAGTAAAAAAGGGTGACCACTTAGCTGAGTGGGATCCGTACAACATTCCCGTTGTCGCCGAGACAAGTGGTACAATAAAATACAGCGACCTTATCGAAAATGTTTCTCTGCGAGAAAGAATCGAAGAGTCTACCGGCGTTTCAACCAAGATCCTGATAGATTGGAAGCAATACAGTAAGCAAGATCTCAAGCCAAGATTGTCAGTCGTTGTAGGAAAGGATGTTGATGTAAAAGAATATCCGCTTTCAATTCATACGGTAATTGGCGTGTCTAACGGAGATGAGGTCAAAATCGGAGATGTGATAGCAAGAATACCGAAGGAATCTTCTAAAACTCGAGACATCACTGGTGGCCTTCCTCGCGTTGCAGAGTTGTTTGAAGCTCGTAAGCCAAAAAATGCTGCTGTGATGAGTGAGATTGACGGTCGTATTGAATTCGGTAAAGATTACAAATCTAAACGTCGAGTGTTGGTCAGGTCAGAAGATGCCTCTAAGGAGCCGGTCGAATACAGTATTCTAAAAACCAAACACTTGTTCGTTGGCGAGGGTGATTTTGTGAAAAGAGGGGACGTGCTAGTTGACGGCAATCTTGTTCCACACGACATTCTGCGTATTTTAGGTATGCAAGCTTTCACCAATTACATGGTTGATGAAGTGCAAAAAGTCTACCGTATGCAAGGTGTAAAAATTGATGACAAGCATATCGAAGTCATTCTCAGCATGATGTTAAAAAGAGTTGAGGTTATTCACTCTGGAGAAACAACCTTACTTGTCGGAGAATATGTTGATCGCGATATATTCGAAGAAATTAATGAGAAAATGATTCGAAACAAAATGAAACCAGCGCAATCAGCTCCAGTATTGCTGGGCATCACCAAGGCTTCATTGCAAACTAAATCCTTTATTTCTGCCGCATCATTCCAAGAAACAACCAGAGTCCTTACTGACGCTGCAATTCAAGGAAAATTCGACAATTTGAAAGGCTTAAAAGAAAACATCATCGTCGGCAGATTAATCCCTGCTGGAACCGGTTTGTTAGCTAGTAAGTATCGCAAGATGGCCAGTCAAACAGCTTAGAGCCTGTAAAATGGCAGGCAGAAACTTGGCATTGTGACCGTCCACAACTCCGGCATAATTAGGGGTGAATTCAACTTTCCAGTGCAACCAACCTCATCGTTTTAGTTTTGTAAAAAACCTCAAAAGGAGTCTGGAAATTTAAACATTTTCTTGGCTGGTGATTGACGATATTCTCAACCTCATTTGCAAGATCTTGAGTCAAAAGCCTGTGATCAAATGAGCTTGGTAAAAACCTTCCGATCCTTCCATTAAAGTTCTCAACTCCTCCTTTCTGCCAAGGGGAATGAGGATCGCAGAAGTAAGTTTTTATTTTTAGGTTTTCATGGTGACAAAACTCAGTTCCTCGGTCAAAGGTAATCGATTTAACTGAATTTTTTGGCAGTAATCCAAAAGCATTCTTAATACCACCAATCACAGTGGCGGTAGTCTTGTCTGGATTACAAACCAATCTCACAAACCTAGTTTTTCTCTCAACTAAAGTTGTAAGATTGTTTGATTTGTAGCAGGTGAAGGCAACCAAATCAACTTCCCAGTGACCAACTCTTTTTCTTCCAGCAATTGAGGTTGGACGAGAAGAGATCGGAACTGCATTTGGAATTATTTCTCTCTTCGGCTTTCTACCAAACTTCGATAATCGAGTCGGTTGTTTGCGAGGAAGAAGTTGAGGCCATATCGCCTCTTTTCCCTCCTTGCTGTAACAGAATTTGTAAATAGTCTCGTAGCTGACAGAAACTGGACTTTTTTCCAATTTCAGTCTTTGAGAAATCTGCTCCGGTGACCAACCAATTCGCAACTTCTCAAATACAAGTAAACGCAGCGCTGCGCTTCGGAATATGTGTGAGTTCCTACGCTTGCGCTGCTTTGCTTGTTGATTGGCGCGATCTGGAATGTAGCCAAGATCAGAATCCTTACACCGAGATAATTCACGAGAAATTGAAGACTTATCTCTTCCAAGAATTGATGCTATTTCATCAAGCCTCTTTGATTCGAGATAACGAAGACGATAGATTTCCGAGAGTGTTGCCTAAAAGATAGACAAGAACTTATTTTGAAAGAATTCAAACATTTCTGGAGTATTGATAGCGCACCAGAGCTTCATTGAGACGTTAATCATTCTCTCTGATTTAGAGACGATTTTCG
>CANMEW010000038.1 GCA_947496905.1 Rickettsiales bacterium
GCCTCTTGGCATAATTTCTCCTTAAAAATTGATGGATTAAAATTAGCCAGCAAAAGTGAAAACTTAAGCTGGGATTTCATCAATTTGAGGAGGGAGAGAGTGTCTTAAAAAATGGGGGCATTGCCACATGACTAAAGCTTTTTTATTTTGTTAGGGGGTTGTGAAACAAAGCCTTTATTTCAAAGAGATTAAAACCGAATCAGTCAAAGACTTCAGGCGTATCAACCTTATCAAATTCTTTGATTAGCTTCGGATAAGAAACATCAAGATCATCACAAATTTCTGAGATTGTTCTTCTGCTGCAGGGCCACTATTTGTAGGTTTTTAGATAGTTTTTCCCTTTACCTCTTTGCTCAACCCATTGGTAAAAACATGAGCTACATTTGAACTTATTTTTACCCCTAACGCTGCCGTTTTTCTTAGCTGATTTTTGATCACATTTAAGGCAGTTTTTTGATCATTTTTTTGAAGGGTTTTTACTCCAACTTATAAATTATTTTTAAGAATTGTCGATGGAGCCTTGTGGGAATTGGAGAAAAGTGGGTTTTTAGCGCCACACTTTTTTAATTATGCCTGCTTTGCCTTACTGCCACCTGATCTCTTCATAAAATGCGTAAAGTTACAATAATTTCAGCTTCACTAAAAAGCCTCTGATCACTTCGAAAACCTCGTCTTTTCTAGGGCAGTTGATTACGACGTGATTTGAAAAATCTATTTCTGACAAGGTTTTTTCTGACGATTTAATTTTTTCGTAAATTATTTTCCCACTAACTGGATTAACCACCGGATCTTGCTTCGCCTGAATTACCAGAGCATCAACTGAAATTTCTCCGAGATGCCTTTCGCAAACTTCCATTAATTTTTCCAACTGATTCACCGCCTTGATATAGTTGCGACTGTAGTTTATGTGAGGATTCTCCGGAGAGTCATCCACATATTCAAACCGACCTTTCTCGATGTGGAATCTCTCCAACATTTCGTTCCAAATGTTGATGCTTGGAACCATTCTAGCCTTGATGTCGAGAAGTTTCAGCGCCGCATTAATTGAAATTACACCAGCAATTTTTTTGGAAATTTTATTTTTTCTTGCACAGGAAAGAAGGCTTAAGAGCCCTCCAGTTGAAAACCCAATAATGACAATTTTCGAGCAAATATTTTGTAACGCTGCGTAACCGCGCTGAAAGCTTGAATACCAATCTTCCCAGCTGACATCGCGAAGATCTAGCGGAGAAGTGCCGTGACCCCTGAGCCTTGTGGCGTAAACTTTAAAACCAAATCCATTCAAAAATTGTGCTAGCGGCTCAACTTCTTTTGGCGCTGATTTGTAGCCGTGAGAAATTAGAATTCCGACCCTTCTAATTCGCGACGAAACTTTTGATCGCGAATCAAGAAAAAATGGAGCTCCAACTGATTTTTCTTTAGAAAATTTTTCATCAAAATGAATAGCGTAATCGGTGTGAAAAATTTCTAAATCATGTTTGTGGATTTCAGTAAATACTTTTCTACGTAATTCATCATCAGGAATTTTTGCATTTTTTCTGACGATGCTGCTCGCCATCTCCAGCAAAGAAAATTCGTTGGCGACAACCTGCAAAGAGTTCTCGCGCCTGATCTCGTGGAAATCGTAACTTTTTTTAAAAAGATCTTTTTTAATTAAAATTTTACCGTCGCCGGTTTCTTCAATTAACCCCTGCTTCACCGCCAATTCAAACACGCTGTCGAATTCTTTGTGCGGCTCATCGATAAAAATTTTAAAAAGACTCTCTTCAAAAATACTGTGATTGAGACGGTATTTGCCGCATTTGTGAATCATCGTAGATGAGAGGTAGATGATTCTTTTGAGATGACCGATCTCAATTTCAGCCCCACCAAAATTGTACAAAGCTGCACTAAAAAGATGATCTAAATTTATCTGGATGTCGGAGTAAATTTTCTCCATGAAGTCGTTGGTGAGACGAGACTTAAGGTAGCGTAAAACCAAGTTAACCTTGGTTTCATTTTTAATGATTGGGATTTGGTGAATTGGATTCCGCGCTGATTTGCCATACTCTCCCAAATTAATCGGGTCACCGAAATGGATATTAATTTCCGCACCGAGCAAAAGATTTCCCTCAATTTCTAACTCTTCCGCAACTTGCTTGGGGATTTTTTTAATCAAACGCGCCGCTAGTTTTTGAATTTTATTTTCTCCGGGACGAAGCGGGTAGTAAGTGATGCTGAGCGGCACAATGCAGGTGTTGATGTCACCGAAATAATTGCGGTATTCCACGCCTAATCTCGATTCAAACTCACGTAAATCTTCAGTCCGATTTTTTGCGAAAGCCTCAGCAATACTGTCGCGATAAAGTTGTGATTTAAGTGCCAAAACAGCTGATCCAGTTCGAACATGTCCAACGCGTTGTGGAGTATAATTGACGAAGCCATGGTCGCTTTTTGTTTCCTTGCTTTTGAGCATGCTGCCTTCTGGGTAGATCATCCAGTCATAGTCGCCAAGGATTAAATCTTTTAGAATCACATTGTCGCGATCCTTGTGCTTGGTAGAAATAGTTCCAACTGATTCCAAAAATTTTCCCAATGCTCCGTGGTACAAACCAGAATCCGCCAAGCATCGAACCTGACGACCAGTGTGTTTGTAAATGAGGTAGGGAATAAAAAAAGTTTCGGCGCGAGTGAAGTGATTAGCGACAAACATGATTGGCTGCTGCGGCAATTTTTCGATGCCACTAACAGAAAAATTTGATCCCAAAACCTTCTCCAAAACTCGAAGAGCTAGCGCTGCGTAGTGAAAAGTTTTACTGGTCATGCATTAATTATTTTTAACCCTCTTTGAAAAACCAAATTTGAACGAAGTTAGAATTTTATTAACTGCGTCAATCACCACGATCCACAGAATCGCCATGAAGCTAAGCGCTACAAACCCTACCAGCCTCTGATTAAAAATCATTTTCTTGGCCAAGGAAATATTTTCTTCACCAAGAATTGTCCCGCTCTCAAGTTTAAACTGCCACAGATTTGCAAGAGCGAAAAATCCAATTTTAGCGTCAGCAGAAAAAACTTTTTCGATCACCGCCCAGCTAGTAGTGGTGAGGATGAAAGCCAGTGGAATTGCGGTGATGAAAAAGAATTTTCTCTTCTCACTTTTTAGAATCATTGTTGTTGCGAGAGTGAGTGCGATGCCCGCAAGCATCTGATTCGACATGCCAAAAAGTGGCCACAAAATATTTACTCCCCCGCTTGGATCAATCACACCAAGGTAAAGAAAATAACCCCAAGCACCAACAATCACCAAGCTCGAAAACATTGCTGCGAAAGTTGATTCGTGAAGTTTTTTGTCGCGAAAGCCGAGTAAATCTTCGAGCATGAATCTGGCGACTCTCGTTCCGGCATCAAGTGTGGTAAGGATGAAGATCGCTTCAAACATGATGGCGAAATGGTACCACATTGAAAGCATATTAGTTCCAAAGGCTGAGGAAAAAATATTTGCCATCCCGACTGCCAAAGAAGGCGCGCCGCCCGTCCTTGAAAATAAACTATTCTCGCCCATTTGCGCCGCCAAAAAATCCATTTTTTCTTTGGTCACTGGAAAGCCCCAAGAAGTAATTGTTTGCGCAGCGTCAACTCCAAGCGCCGCGTGAGGAGAGTTAATCGCGAAGAAAATTCCTGGCTCCAAAACACAAGCTGCGATCATTGCCATGATTGCCACACAACCCTCAAGCAACATGCTTCCGTAACCAATTAAACGTACATCGCGCTCGTCAGAAATAATTTTCGGAGTCGTACCGGAAGCGACCAAGGCGTGGAATCCGGAAATTGCTCCACAGGCAATTGTGATGAATAAAAATGGAAAAACTTTACCGCTAAAAATTGGACCGGTGCCGTCAACAAATTGTGTGAGCGCAGGCATCTGGATGTCTGGTCGAAAAATCAGCAGCGCGATTGCCAGCAAGAAAATTGTTCCGAGTTTTAAAAATGAGGAGAGGTAGTCTCGTGGCGCAAGCAGCAGCCACACCGGTAGAGTAGCGGCAGCAAAGCCGTAGAAAATTATTGCGAGCGCTAAAAATTTTCCGTCGCGATTAAAAATTGCCGCGAGGGTTTCATCGTAATGAATTATTTTTCCGCCGTAAACCGCGAGCAAAAATAAAGCCACCCCAACCAAACTCGCTTCAACAACTCCTGCGGGACGAATGTAGTAGAGGTAGAGACCCACCAGCATCGCAATTGGGATCGTCATTAACACGGTGAATGCGCCCCACGGACTGTGCATCAATGCCTTCACAACTACCAGCCCAAGCACTGAAATTAGAATGATGATGATTGCCAGAGTGCCAATCATCGCGGCATAGCCAGCGACTTTTCCGATCTCGTCTTTGATTAATTTTCCCAAAGATTTTCCATCGTGGCGCATCGAGAAAAATAGAATCATCATGTCTTGAACGGCTCCAGCAAGAACCGATCCGATCAATATCCACAATGTTCCCGGTAGGTAACCAAACTGCGCTGCAAGCGTTGGTCCAATCAATGGACCGGGCCCTGCAATCGCCGCAAAATGGTGCCCAAAAACAATCCACCTGTTGGTTGGAACAAAATCTTTTCCGTCATTAATTTTTTTTGCGGGAGTGGCGCGACGTCCGTCAATGTGTAAAATTTTTGCAGCAATCCAAGCGCTGTAAAAGCGGTAGGCAATTAGCTGCGTGCAGATGCAGGCAGTCAGGAACCAGAGTGAGGAAATTTTTTCATCACGGATAATTGCGATCCCGCCAAAGGATGCGGCGCCAACAATTCCGATTAAAATCCACATCACGATTTGGGGAAAATTCTTTTTCATTTTTGTAATTTTTATTGTGAAAAAAATGCTCGTCTTCGAACTTAAATTCGTCTCCGGCTCTAATTAAAGTTAACTCAAATGACCTACACAATCCAAGGCAAAAACAACGTTTACGAACTAGTTGTTGGTTGCGAAATTCACGCGCAAATTGCGTCGCACTCAAAATTATTTTCACGCTCTGCAACCGAGTTTGGTGCCGCGCAAAATAGCCAAGTTTCTTTGGTCGATGCCGCCATGCCTGGCATGCTTCCAGTAATTAATGGAGAATGTGTTAGACAAGCGGTAAAAACTGGACTTGGGATCAATGCTAAAATCAATCTCAAATCAATTTTTGATCGTAAAAATTATTTCTACCCAGACCTACCACAAGGCTACCAAATTTCTCAATTTTCTGACCCAATTATTGGCGAAGGTTCCGTTACAATTACGCTTGAAAATGGCGAAAAAAAACAGATTCGCGTTGAAAGAATTCACCTTGAACAAGATGCCGGCAAATCAATTCATGACCAACATCCAAGCCTGTCACTGATTGATCTCAATCGCTCCGGAATCGCTTTGATGGAAATTGTTTCCAAGCCAGACATGCGCAGTCCTTTCGAAGCAGTCGAATATGTAAAAACAATTCGTGGAATTGTGCGCGCACTCGGCACTTGCGACGGCGACATGGAGAAAGGAAATTTACGCTGCGATGCCAATGTTTCGGTGAGAAAAATTGGCGAAGAAAAATTAGGAACTCGCTGCGAAATCAAAAACATTAATTCGACTCGTAACATTGGTCGCGCCATTGAATTCGAAGCTGCACGCCAAGTAGAAATTCTTGAAGATGGTGGAAAAATTGATCAAGAAACCCGCTTGTTCGACGCAATCACCGGCGAAACCAGAACCATGCGCAGCAAAGAAGACGCGATGGATTACCGCTATTTTCCTGATCCTGATTTACCGCCGCTCGTCCTCACCCAAGATTTTGTCGATGAAATAAAAAAATCTCTTCCCGAACTTCCGGAGGCAAAAAAAACGCGCTACGTTAAAGAATTTGGAATTCCCGAATATGACGCCGGAGTACTTACCGCCGACACCGAAATTACCAATTATTTTGAAAAATTAATTCAGAAGCATGAGGCAAAGCTGTGTGTTACTTGGCTTACAGTTGAGCTATTTGGCAGGATGAATAAGCTTGGAATAAAATTCGAAAATTTAAAAATTCGCGCAGAGAATTTAATCGAACTTTTAGATCTAATCAAAAGCGGGGAGATCTCCGGCAAAATCGCCAAAGATGTTTTGGATGGGATGATTGAAAGCGGCGAAACTGCCGCACGAGTCGTTGAATCAAAAGGATTCAAGCAAGTTTCTGACAGCGGAGCAATTGAAAAAATAATCGACGAAGTAATCGCAAAAAATCCACAAATGGCGGCAGATTACAAATCTGGCAAAGAAAAACTTTTTGGATTTTTTGTTGGACAAGTAATGAAGGAATCAAAGGGGCAAGCCAATCCAGCGATGGTGAATGATTTGCTGAAAAAGAAGCTTTGAGTAATTTTCGTTCGCCGCAAATTACTAATCGTTGCGACTGCCGCTAGTTGACTTGTCGACTAGGTCACTTTTTCTTCAAACGTCATTACCACCTGTCCAATTCCAACGGCCTCACCTTCGGAGAAATTTATTTTTTTGATCTTCACGTCGTGATCAGTGCGGATGGAATTTTCCATTTTCATCGCCTCAATCAACACCAGCTCTTGCCCCGCCTTAACTTCATCTCCTTCCTGAACTTTGAAACGAATTATTTTTCCGGTAATCGGCGAAGTTAAATTGATTGGCTTAGCATTTTTTTGAATTTTCGGCATGAATTTTGAAAGCTCTGCAATGCGCGGAGAGTAGACGTTAACAAAGGCGTCGAGTCCGGAATATTGCATGAGGTAGCTGCCAGTATTGTTGTTCTCGCGAATTTTTACGCCGACAGAATATCCATTCACGACACCGCGGAAAAGCTTCTCCCCATTGGCACAAGAGCTCGTGACTTCAATTTCTCTACGGTCACATTCTAACTTCAAAAAACCTTCCGATTTTTCCAAAAGATTCACTAGGTAAGATTTCTCATCAATCATCACCACCCAACGTTCAGAAATTTGTTTTGCACGATTACGCAATTGTCCGGTCATGTGCCCGTTGCGCTCGTAGTTTTTCAGAAAAATTTGCATCGCAGCTGCAATCAGAACTTCTTCAGCTTTTGAATCTAGCTCGCTGCCAGAAAATCCTGCTGGAAATTCTTCTTTGATGAAACTGGTGGAAATATTTCCTTGCACAAAACGCTCATTTTTCATGATGGTTTCGAGGAAGCTAATATTGTGCGAAACGCCGCCAATGGCGAATCCACCCAAAGCGTGACGCATGTGTTCGATTGCCTCAAGGCGAGTTTCGCCGTAAGAGCAAAGTTTAGCGATCATTGCGTCGTAGAACATGCTGACCTCGCCACCCTCGTAAACACCGGAATCAACGCGAACATTTTTATTTTTTTCAGGCTCAATGTAGAGATTGATGCGACCAGAGGATGGTAAAAATCCGCGAGAAGGATCTTCGGCGTAAATGCGCGACTCCATCGCCCAGCCATTCAACTTAATGTCCTCTTGCTTGAATGGTAAATTTTCGCCAAGAGCAATTTTGATCATCAACTCAACAATGTCTAAACCCGTAATGAGTTCAGTAACTGGATGCTCTACTTGCAGACGGGTGTTCATCTCGAGGAAGTAAAAATTTTTATTTTTATCCACGATGTATTCGATGGTTCCGGCGGAAAAATACTGAACTTTTTTCGCCAAAGCCTTTGATTGCTCGTACATTTTCTGACGCGTTTCTTCGTCCAAAAATGGGCTTGGCGCTTCCTCAATTACTTTTTGGTTGTTGCGCTGAATTGAGCATTCTCTTTCGCCCAAACACACTGTGTTTCCGCGTTTGTCGGCGATGACTTGGATTTCAATGTGCCGCGGATTTTCAATAAATTTTTCGATGAAAATGCGGTCGTCAGAAAAACTATTTCGCGCTTCATTTGAGGCTGAAAAGAAAGCGTCTGCCACTTCTTCTTCTTTCCAAACAATTCTCATCCCCTTTCCACCACCGCCAGCAGAGGCTTTGACCATTACTGGAAAGCCAATTTTTTTTGCAATTTCACTGGCTTCCTTGTCGTCCTTAACTACCCCCATGTGACCGGGAACCACGCTGACATTGGCTTCAATCGCCAATTTTTTTGACTGAATTTTGTCGCCCATCATCTCGATTGAGAAGGTGGATGGTCCCACAAAAATTACTCCAGCTTTGTCTAGTGCATTAGCAAAGTTACGATTTTCTGACAAAAATCCGTAACCGGGATGGACCATGGTCGCGCCAGTTTTTTTCACCGCCGCCAAGATTTTTTCTACATTGAGGTAGCTTTGAGACGATGGTGAATGCCCAATATTTACGGCCTCGTCAGCCATTTGCACAAACAGCGAATTAGTGTCGGCATCGGAATAAACGGCGACGGTTTTAATGCCCATTTTGCGGCAAGTTTTAATGATGCGACAAGCGATTTCGCCACGATTAGCGATCAGTAATTTATGCATGAGATCTTGATTGATTTAACTAAGGCAGGAAGTTGGTTGAAGCATTAAAAAATAAGGTGCGGGAAGCTAAAAACTGGGATCGAAAAATCAAACAAACAAAAATCTTGATCTTGTCACATTCTAAATAGCTAATCGAAGTAAATTACACTAAATTGTAACTTTAGTTAAAGTGTAGTTACGTTAATATCATTTATTAGTTAATTTTTATGAAAATCGGAATAGAAGAATTAGCAGCAAGATTAGTAGCGCTGAACAGTTGGTGGCATAAAGAACAAATTGCTGATCTGCCAAATTGGAGAAGAGCCGCCTTTAAAGAGCTTTACAGCTGCGTAAAAAGCCCTCTTGGAGGTCGCGCAACATTTCTTTCTGGCGCAAGGCAGATTGGAAAAACAACTCTGATCATGCAAGCAATTGACCATCTCATCAAGGATGGTATACCTCCAGGAAACATACTCTACGCAACTTTCGATGATCCATTTTTGAAATTAGCTGGAATAGATGTTACAATAAAGGCGTGGCGACAACATGAGCCAAAGCAAGACGGTACGGAATATGTTTTTCTGGACGAGGTGCAATTCATACCAGATTGGGGAACGTGGGTAAAGCACCAGGTAGATTTCAACAAGCAGCGTCGAATTATTTTTACTGGATCAGCTACACCAATAATAGGAGCCAGTCAAGAGTCCGGTCTTGGTCGTTGGCACACAATAAAACTGACCACACTGTCTTTTTATGAATATGTTCAGCTGAAGAGGCTGAATACACCTCAACTGCCATCCGTAAAATCTTTGAAGGAAATTTTTGATTGGAGCGAGAGAGACCTATCTCACGTTAGGGAGGAGGCTACTCCATACATTGCCCATTTTCACGAATATCTCATACGCGGCGGGTTTCCACAAACCGTAATGATGGACAGCATTGATAAAGCTCAAAAGTTGTTGCGAGAAGACATAATCGACAAAGCTTTGAAACGGGACATGACGGTAATGTTTGGGGTTCGCTTAGTGCTGGAGCTCGAGCAAATCTTTTTATACATTTGTCTGCATGATGGCGGGATGCTTGATATGAGCGTCATAGAGAGTAATATCGGCGTGAAGAGACCAACGGCGCAAAAGTTTATTGAGCTCCTGGAGGCTGCACATCTTATTTTTAGAATGCAGCCTTTTGGCTACGGAAAAGAGGTCTTGAGGGGGAAGTGGAAAGTGTATTTGTCAGACCAGGCAATAGCGTCAGCAGTAATGTGGAGAAATAAAAATACTCTTGACAGTAACCCACAATTGCTAGGCGTTGCGGCAGAATCAGCAGTTCTCAAACATCTATTCGCACGATACTACTCACAAAATGTTCGCTTCAGCTACTGGCACGGAAAAAAGGATTTAGAGGTAGATCTAGTGGCTGATATCAACGGAGAGACAATCCCATTTGAAGTGAAATACAGATCGCAACATACCTCACTTTCAGACTGTAAAGGGCTGGAAGAATTCTGCTCAAAGAGAAAAATTCAAAGGGGCTACATAGTCACAAAGTCTCTGGATGACTTTGGGGCAATTAAGCAAAATACTCACGAAACCTCATTTTTAAAAATTCCCGCCTTACTGCTGTGCTACTTCATGGGGGAAATGGAGGTCACTCAAAAAATTTAGGAATCATGAAAAAACGCCTCTCCAACTACATCGACCTTACCAGACTAAAGCAACCTACTGGCATCTGGCTGCTATTTCTTCCCTGTTTGTTTGGAATTGCTTTGGCGGTCAAAAAATTGCCAGCAGTAACCTTCGCCGAAATCGCGCGGATGGTTTTTTTGTTTTTCATTGGATCAGTGGTGATGCGCTCTGCTGGATGCGTCATCAATGATTATTTTGATCAAAAATTCGACAAAAAAGTTGCCAGAACAAAATCGCGTCCACTTGCCTCTGGAAAAGTTAGCCCTCGCGAAGCCTTGATTTTAGCCGCCTCACTGCTGTTGCTCGGTTTTTTAATTCTTCTGCAATTCAACCTAAAAACAATTCTGAGCGGATTTTTTGCACTCGCTCTACTTGCCACCTACCCGCTAACCAAGCGGATCACCAACTACCCACAAATTTTTTTGGGACTCACTTTTAACTTCGGAATTTTAATGAGTAGCCTAGCAATTTTTGACGGCATCGATTCCGACTTTGTCCTCCTTTATTTTTCCGCCATCATCTGGACGGTAATTTACGACACGATTTACGCCTACCAAGACCTCGAGGACGACCTACGAATCGGCATCAAATCGACCGCAATAAAATTTGGTCGTAACCCACAAAAAATTCTACTTCTGCTGAGCTTAATCATGTTTCTGAGCTTGATCTATTTGGGGTGGCAGCTGCAGCTCAAGCCAATTTTCTTTTTGGTAATTTTGCTCAATGCTTTTTTGCTGACACGAAAAATTAAGAATTGTGACTTCAAAAATTCCGCAAATTGCTTGGCGGTTTTCAAAGAAAATTTCTGGGTCGGAATTCTGATTTTAACGGCGATTATTTTGGGATGATGAAAGTTGGATTACTTGGCGGGAGCTTTAATCCGCCGCATCAGGGGCATCTTTATATCAGCGAGTTGGCCATCAAAAAACTCCAGCTGAATCAAGTTTGGTGGATTCCGACTTTTGCGAATCCCTTGAAGGAAATTTCCATACCGAATCTGGTTGAAAATAGCGAACTACTTCCTTCTGGTCAGAGCAGATTCGGTATGGGGCTCCCCATGAACATGGGGCGCCGCTCGTGCGGCGTAAAGAATTTAAAATATAACCATTCCGGCTTCTTCAGCTCGAATGGGTATATTTACGAATCTCATCAAGCGCGCCTTCAGCGCTGCAAAAATCTTCTTCAGAATCATTCAAAAGTTAGAGTTAAAAACTTTGACGACATCTACAGCGAACCACTCATTCGTAAGCTCCAAGCAAAATACAAAAACGTGGAATTCACTTGGTTAATGGGCGCAGATAATTTGGAAAATTTTCACGAATGGAAAAATTTCAAAAAACTCTTGAACGCAGTGCCGCTAGCAATTTTTGCACGTGAGAAATTTTTGGTAAAAATCAGAAAAGCTAAATCTTGGAAATTCGTTGCCGCGTCAAATCCCTCAATTTTTTTTACCAAAAATCTGCCAATTTCTTCGAGTAAAATTAGAGGCGTAAAGACGCTCTCTTGCCATGCCCCTCTAAATACCAATTAAATAGCCGGGCAAAAAACTCCTTCGACACTTCATCGTCCTCGCTGACCTTTTTGTAGAACTTGTAATTGTCGTT
>CANMEW010000039.1 GCA_947496905.1 Rickettsiales bacterium
AAAGCCTTCTAACACTACCCACCCTTCTTTCTGGAAAGCCTTCCGAAATTTTAAATTTTTTAGCTCATGCCAAAAAACTTTTTATTTACTTCGGAATCGGTTTCCGAAGGACATCCCGACAAAATTTGCGACCAAATCTCCGACACTCTGGTTGATGCCTACCTCGCCCGCGACCCTTATTCCCGCATTGCCATCGAAACTTTTGCCACGACTAATACAGTCATCATTGGTGGCGAAATTCGTGCGCCAGAAATTTCTAAGCCTGAAATCGAAAATTTAATTCGCGGCACGGTGAAAGAAATCGGCTACGAACAAGAAGGCTTTCATTGGAAAAATTTAAACATTACCAACTTAATTCACGGACAATCGGCAGACATTGCTGTTGGTGTTGATGCTCTTGGCTCTAAGGATGAGGGTGCTGGCGATCAGGGAATCATGTTTGGTTACGCTTGTCGCGAAACTGACGTTCTGATGCCGGCGGCAATTTATTACGCTCACAGAATTTTACACAACATCATGGATGCGGTCAGATCTGGCGAGCTTCGCAATTTAGGTCCGGATGCAAAAAGCCAAGTCACTTTGTGGCATGAAGATGGCATGCCAATTCGCGCCGAAACAATTTTAGTTTCAATTCAACACAAGGATGGAATGACTCCAGATCAAGTGCGCGAGCTCATCCGCCCTTACGTTGAGAAGTCTTTGCCGAAAGGTTGGATGTGTGCAGAGAATAAATTTTTAGTTAACCCAACTGGGAAATTTGTCGTTGGCGGACCTGACGGCGATGCCGGCCTGACTGGAAGAAAAATTATTGTTGATACCTACGGCGGTGCGGCACCTCACGGTGGCGGAGCGTTTTCTGGAAAAGATCCAACAAAGGTTGATCGCTCAGCGGCTTACATGGCGCGTTACTTGGCGAAAAATGTTGTTGCCGCTGGCTTAGCAACTCGTTGCACAATTCAAATTTCTTACGCCATCGGAGTTTCAAAACCTTTGTCGCTCTACGTCAGCAATCACAAAACTGGCGTGCCGGGTGAAGATTTAGTGAGGGTAATTAATGAGTTGGTCGACCTAACTCCGCGCGGAATCCGCAATCATCTTGGCTTGAATCGACCAATTTACAAACGCACCTCAACTTACGGACATTTCGGCAGAAATCCTGACGCTGACGGTGGATTTAGCTGGGAGCGCACCGATCTTGCTGAGCAGCTAAAAAAATTGGCGTAAAAGTTGATCAATTTATTTCTCATCGCAATTGGTGGCGCGCTGGGTTCAGTGGCGCGCTACCTCTCATCTGAAGCAATCATTAATTTCATTAAACTCAGCAGCATCTCTTCCGCAAAATTTCCATGGAGCACTTTTTTTGTTAATGTCGCCGGATCAATGCTGGCAGGCATTGCCTATTATTTCGTAATAAAAAATTTCGACAATTTTGACCCGCGATTGAAGCAATTTTTATTCGCTGGATTTTTTGGCGGCTTCACAACTTTCTCAGCTTTCTCTCTCGATTTTTTTCGCCTCACAACTGCCGGACAATATTCTCAAGCCTTCATCTACGCCGCTGCATCAGTTTCGCTTGCAATTTTAGCGCTATTTTTTGGCTTTTACACAACCAAGTTAATTTTTAATTAAGATGTTCTCAGTGCAGGTAAATCAGGAGTTCAAGGAGCTTCGTCTCGACAAATTTCTTTGTAAAAAATTCGACGTTTCTTTCGGTCTCGCTCAAAAAATAATTCGCGAAAAGAAAGTTAAAGTGAATGGTGGGAGGGTTGATGCATCCTACAGAACAGCGGAAGAAGATCTAATAGAAATTTTCTCTGATTTAAAAAACCGCACCGAAATTCGCAAAGTTAAGCCAAAAATTTCTGACGAAAAAAAAAGAAAATTTTTGTCTTGGATAATTTTTGAAGATGAGAATCTTGTCGTCATCAACAAGCCATCAGGTGTTGCTACTCAAGGTGGAAGCGGAATTAAAATTTCTGTGGATGATTTTTTAACTGAGAAAAAATGGCAATTGGTTCATCGTCTAGACAAGGACACTAGTGGAATTTTACTCATCGCTAAGAATGCAAAATCAGCTGAATTTTTGACCGATTCTTTTCGCAGCAAAGCGGTCAAAAAAACTTATTTGGCTTTGGTGCGCGGCATTCCAAAAAAATCAGAAGGAGTCATTAACATTCCTTTGCGTAAAAAACTTTTGGGAAAAAACGAAAAAGTTTCTCCAGATTTTGAAGAGGGAAAAGAGGCGATTACCGAGTTTAAAATTCTAAAAACTTTTAAAGATTACTCGCTGCTTGAGCTCAGGCCGTTGACTGGCAGAACGCACCAACTTCGTGTGCATTGCAAGGAGCTTGGTCATCCAATTTTGAATGACGTCAAATATGGCGGAGCTGAAATTTTGCGAAAAGATGTGAGCAATCGTCTTTGTCTTCATGCCTACAAAATTCAGATCCAAGACTCGTCACAAAAGACATTGGAAATAAAGACCGATTTACCGGATTTTATGAATTGCTAATTGCTACCAAGAATGACAGGAACAAAAGAAGAAAATCTTAAATCAGGGAGGATGCAAGAAGGGTTTGAGGCTGAGAAATCCCAAGAAGAGATAGAGATGGAGAGATTGAGTGCTCTTCTAGCTAGAGCCGTCAATCAGTGCGAAGGTGTGGTAGTAACATCAGATGGTGAAGCGTATGATGTTGTAAGTTTGGTGAGAGATGGAGTCGACATCAATAAGGCTGATGCAAATGGTAACACGGCTTTAATGTGGGCTGCTAAATTTCAAGATGCAGATGTGGTTACAGATTTTTTAAGGCGAGGTGCAAAAATTAACGCCGCTACCACAAATGGTGCTACAGCCTTAATATGGGCGTCTACAAGGAATAATGTAGAAACAGTTTCATGTCTTTTGGAAAAGGGGGCAAATATTAATGCCGCTACCGCAAATGGTAACACGGCTTTGATGTGTGCTGCTAAGGCATGGAATAAATCTGCGGCGGCTGATAGGCCTAAAAATGTAGCGATTGCTAGTAGCATCGTAACTGCAGCGGCGTGCAGAAGTGATGGAAATGCTGTTTGGCAAGACGTGATTGGTTACGATGCCGCAAGCAGTTAACTAACCGCTCCTTTGGTACTAGATTGCCTGACAAATAATCGGGAGCTGCTCATTTTTTTATCCGCCATTCTTCCTGAAAATAATCTACATGAAGGAAATGTAAGAGTGGATATTTCTACGCGCGCTAATCTATCGGAAGTGGAGCAATGTCAGGTAAGGCAGCTAAGCTCATTGCGAAATATTTTTATTCAGGAGTTAGAGAAAGAAATATTGGAGAAAGGAGAGATTGAGGATGATGGGGCGGAGATAAAGATGGATGAAACAGCGGTTACTGCCTTGGTAAATATAAATAGGGAGAAAGTGAGGGTAAGAGCTACGCAGCTAGCTAATGGAGTGACAAAAGCTCTGCTAGATGTAGGTGCTTTAGGTGAGATTTCTCAGGCGAGATTACCATCCATAAGTATTGAAGGTGTGGATCTTTTTGAAGAAAATAAATCTATTGCGGATGCGCGGATTCATTCCGTGCGCAGCAATTCGATTAACACCAAATTTGAACGAAGTTCGAATTTGATTATTGAGGAGGAAAATTCTCCGAGCGTGCGTGCATCTGAGTCATCCTACCAACCAGTTGCTCAGCATGAAATTCAATTGCCGCCATTGCCTCAATTCAAAAATGAATACAGTAAATGTGTTTTGAAGGTGCCTTGTACCGATTACGAGCGCGCAGTCATTGCTAGAATAATCAACCAGCAATTTCCTTTTCCCGACCTCCAAAGTAACACCCCTCCAAGCAATATCCTCTCATCAGCGCGCGCAGAAAACCTTCCTAAATCCAGTTGTTGCGTGGTTTCCTAGAGGCGCCCTAGACTTAAACTCTCTGAAAATTTTTCATCTCGCGCATCATGAATGGCATTTGGGAGAGGGTGAAAATCAGCGAGATTGGCATCATGCCGAAAACTTTGAACTGCACCCAGAAGTCGGTGGGGAAGGATCGCCAAATAATTTCATTGAGCAGAGCTAGTAACAGAAAAAAAAATCCCCAACGCAACGAGAGCTTCATCCAAGCCTGATCGCTCATTTTAATTTGTTCGCCAAGTAGGTGGGACAGAAATAATTTTTTGGTGAAATAGCCGTAAAATAAAATCGCGGCGAAAAGTAAATTGATGATGGTTGGCTTTATTTTAATGAAGAGGTCGTTGTTAAAAAAAATTGTCATCCCTCCAAAAATTCCGAGCACGGCACTAGAAACCAAGGCTACTTTCGGAATTTTTTTTGTGAGTAAGTAGGAAATCAGCAGTGCCACAAAGGCAGTGGCGACCATAAAAATAGTGGCTGTAATCAAGGGGTTAGCGGTTCTCGCTAATTTGTAGCAGGCAAAAAAAACAAGCAGCGGCAGGTAGTCGCACAGAAATTTTACCGCGCTTTCGTGAGACTTGTTCATTTTGAGGATGTTGTGATTACTCGCAGGAGAATGAGGAGATGGCGGGCTTTTCAAAGGAGAGTAAAGTGACGCGGTATTTTAGGTCGGTTGCGTGAAAATTTAGCAGGTCAGCTAGCTTTTTATCGTCGGTTTGAAAATAGCGAGGAATGCTGATTTCTCTTATTCCACCACGCTTCATGCCAATGATGTTTTTCTCGAGTAGTAGATTTTTTTTACTGCCAATGGTCAGTTTTTGAGAGTTAAAAAATTCTAACTGTTTACCTTGACTTGTGTAAAGTCCGTAGGCGGCCATTACTTCGTCGTTACAAGCAATAGGAGCTTCTTCAGTACCAAGCTCAATGTCATTAATGGTAATTTTTGCTGCGCTTTTTTCCGCTGTCTCAAGCTGCACTTTTTGCTCCTTCCCCAGCCTTATTTTTTCAGAAATGAAGCTGCTTGTCTCTTTTAAATCAGAGACACTTTCTTTGATTTGCTGTGGAGACAGGCGATTGCCAAGCGACTCCGGCTTTTCCTTGTTAGCGAAAAGCGCGAAGTACAGAATCAGAATAATGCCAATGCTTTTGATTAGCGGGTTACGGAGTAAATCAAAAATTTTCATGGATTTTATTAAAGGTTTGGGCCTTGTCCGCCACTACCCTTGCTGAGGTTGTGGCGATGCGTGAGTTCTGGATGAGTCCTCGGTGGAGCGTCTGTTAAAATATGAGGAAGCGTAGCTTCCTGTATGGCTGAGTTGATTTCTTCTGTAGTTGGAATTTTTGGACGGTCTTCATGAGTAAGGAGGTCTCTTGGCTTTGGAATTGCAGTAGGGTCTGCTCCCATTTTTCTTGATGCCATTCTTCCCAATTTTTGCATCTGACTCAATTGCGTCTTTTGTTCAGTCTTAGCTTTTATTGCCCGACCTAAAAAATAAGCCCTGTCACAAAGGTAGGCGGAAAAAGAGCTGCTTAAAGCCATAAACGCTTCTCCATTTTTCATTGGCTGCCGCAAATCAATTATTTTTTTAATCAAAGCTTTGTTATCACCTCTCGACCCTATTTCTGCTAGCTGAGGCTCCATTTCCCTTCTTGTCAGGCGTCCTGAAAAAATATCGTTAATTGATTCTTCTGAAAGTTGCTGAGCGTATTGGTTTCCAAGTCTAGCGCTGTCTGCTTTAAATTGATTAAACAATAGAAGGGCGTTTGGTAATGTAGCTGGACGCGCCGCCGCCCCATCTGACGCCTCCGAAGCATTGGACCATCTTGTAACATTTCTTTCGACGTCAGCCTCAGCAACTTCTTTCGGAGTAAGGTTAGCCTGGTTTCTTCTGCTCATAATTTTGGAATTTAATGTTGGGAGGAGGTGAGGGCGTCACCCAAATTCAAGGCGCCATGACGTAGGATTGTGAGCTGATTGTCGGAAATTTTTACCACTGTTGAATGGGCTGATTTTTTGAATGTTTCTCCAAAAATTAACAATCCAAGTTCTGAATATGCAAAATATTTTTCCACCTGCTCTGGTGAGCGCGCCGATTCTTCGTTAGAAATGTTGGCGCTTGTTACAGCTAAAATACCGTCAAATTTCCTGAGCAGGCTTCTGGTGAATTTGTGGTTCAGAATTCTAAATCCCAAAAACTCGTCATTATTTTTATTCAGGTTTGCAGCTATTATTAAAGCGCTTTCCGGCCTTTTTTTAAGCACCATGGTTAGCTTGCCTGGGAAAAATTTCCGAGCGATTTTTTCTGCAGTTTCATCGAAGAAAAAAATTTTTTTTGCAGTCGCTAAAGTTTTGACAAAAATCGCAAAAGGCTTTTTTTCGTCGCGCTTTTTTATTTTGTACAAGGACTCAATGGCGGCAAAATGAGCGGCGTCAACCGCGAGTCCGTAGGTGGTGTCGGTAGCGAAAGCAATTATTCTTCCAGCATTTAAATATCTGCAGGCGAGGGTGAGTGCATTGGGGTCGTCTTCCTTAACAACTAGCATGAAGCATTGATAACGAATCTGATTGAAGATACCGACCTACTTTTATCTGAACTAGATTCAAGATTTGGTATGGGGTTCCCACGACGTGGGGCGCCGCTCATGCGGCGTAAAATAAACTTTTTATTGGCTGAAACGACTTGCGATGAAACTCGCAAATTCCGAATTCTTTAATTTTTTCGACGTGAAATTTTGTACAATATCCGGAGTGACGGTTAAAACCGTAGAGAGGATATTTCTGGTGAATTTTTTCCATTAGCTCATCACGAACTTCTTTTGCAATGATTGATGCTGCTGCAATGGAGAGGCTTTTTTGATCTCCACGCACCACGGAAATTATTTCGTGAATTTGGTCGTTGTTTTGGAATGGAATAAAATTTCCATCAACCAAAATTATTTGCGGAGAGTCGGAATATTTCTTTTGAAATTCCAGGTAGGCACGAAACATTGCCAGCTTTGTGGCCTCCAAAATATTGATGCGGTCAATTATTTTTTCATCAACTACGCCAATTCCAAATTTAGATTTTTTTTGTAGCTCAAAAAAAATTTTCCAACGCTGATTTTTTGACAGTTTTTTTGAGTCATTAATTCCACTCGGAAAATCGTCTTGATTCAAAATTACACAAGCAGCTACAACCGGTCCAGCCAAAGGTCCGCGACCAGATTCATCAATGCCAGCAACGCTAAATTTTTGGTAATTTTTTTCGATCAAAAAACTTGGTTGCATTTCCGGTGAGTGATTAATTTAATGCCGCGACTTTTACCCTTCCGCATCCCCGCACATCTCAGCTATTTAATTTAAATTCAATTTCCACATGTCATTCATCAATAAAAATCTAGGCAGTAAGCCGTCTTTGGTAAAGCCGGTTGGCATCGTCATCACAATACTTTTGGTAATTGGTGGTGCTTACGCATTTCTTGGAAATAAAAAAACTGATGCAGAAAAGCCTACTTCTGAAGCTGCCGCCGAAGCTCCTAAGGCAGAAATTAATCCAAGCGGATTAGACAAAGACAAAAGAGTAAAAAAAGTCGAAGATGTTGAAGAGGTGGTTGCAAAGTGGATTGAAGCCAATCCCAAAGCCATCATTAATTCTGTGGCGAACATGCAAAAGCAAGCCATGGCAGATCAAATGAAGGATGCTCAAAAAAATATTGGCACGAAAAAAGAGGAAATATTCAACGACAAAAATTCTCCTGAATATGCTCCGGCTGGCTTCGACGTAACGATTGTTGAATTTTTTGATTACGCCTGTGGCTATTGCAAAAAAGCCCAAGGAACAGTTGAGGAGCTTTTGCAGTCAGACAAAAAAATCAGAATTGTTTACAAGGAATTTCCAATTCTTGGTCAGCCTTCAATGGAACTAGCAACCGTTTCCATCGCAGTGAATTTAGTCGATCCTTCTTCCTACAAAAAATTTCATGACGCCCTCATGAAATCGAGTGAAAGAAGCAAAGATGGAGCAATAAAAATTGCTAAATCCGTTGGCATCAATGTTGCAAAATTGGAGTCGGTTTTGAAAGGCGACAAAGAAAAAATTGCCAACATCATCCAAGCAAATTTGGTGCTTGGTGGATCAATCGGAATCAGCGGCACTCCTGGTTTCGTAATTGGTGAAGAATTAATACCTGGAGCTTTCGAACTCCAAACTTTCAAAGAAAAAGTGGAAACGCTTCGAAAAAAATAAAAATCACAAAGTAACAAAAACCCCTTCGTTCGAAAATGAGCGAAGGGGTTTTTTATTTAATCTCAACCTCATTCATGAATATCCCCCCCGCTACCTCCCCAGATTTTTCTCTACTTTCAGATCAGCAAAAATTAGTCATCAAATCCTTCGAATCAGGTAAAAATATTTTCATCACCGGTGGTGCCGGTAGCGGAAAGTCACATCTCTTAAATTTTCTCAAAAGAAATTACGGTCAGTTTGGCTTGGAAGTAACGGCAAGCACCGGAGTTGCTGCGGTTAATGTTGGCGGAGCGACCATTTATTCTTGGGCTGGAATTGGACTCGCAAATTTACCAATCGATCAAATCGTTGAGAATATTCTCAGTAAAAAATTTAGCCGAGTAAGGCGCAGAATAAGGCAAGTCAGAGCTTTGGCGATTGACGAAATTTCGATGATTTCTGCCGAAGTTTTTGAAATATTGGATCAAGTTTTTCGTCGCGTGAGGGAGAATGATAAGCCGATGGGAGGCATACAGCTGCTTTTGTTTGGAGATTTTCTGCAACTTCCTCCAATCAATAAAACTAGTCAGAATTTTAATTTTTGTTTTAAGTCAGAAAGTTGGATAGATCTCAGTCCAGAAATATTTGTTCTTGAGGAAATTTTTCGCCAAACCGATCAAAAATTCATAAAAATTTTGAATAATTTGCGATTTGGAAAGTTGGATGAGAGTGACCGAGCGGAGCTTCAATTAAGAGTGAGAGCAAATGACAATGGTTGCGCGATCAGGCCAACAATCCTTACCACGCATAATGTTAAGGTTGAGAAAATCAACGAAGTGGAGTTGAAAAAAATTCCGCGCGAAGAGGTGGTTCATGTCGCCGAATATTTCGGTGCCATCGATAAAATCGAGTTTCTGAAAAAAAATTGCATGGCGCCGGAATTCTTGAAGCTGAAGGTTGGAGCTCAAGTGATGATGATCAAAAATACCTACCAGAAAGATGGAATAATCAACGGCTCGCTTGGAATCATTAGAGAATTTTCATCAAAAAAATCTTACCCGCTTGTTGAATTCGCTAATGGAAAAATTCTCACAATTTCTCCAGAAGAATGGTTAATCGAAAAATTTGATGAGGAGAAGAAGTTGGTTGTAACTGAGTCGGGAGTAAGTCAGGTGCCACTAATTCTTGCTTGGGCAATGACGATTCACAAATCGCAAGGCCTCACTCTCGACAAAATTTCTTGTGACCTGTCTGACATTTTCAGTCCCGGACAGGCCTATGTCGCACTGTCTCGCGCTAGGTCCTTGAGTAGTATTTTTATCGAATCGATCAATTTCGATCGCATCTCATCAAATCGTGAAGCTGCTAATTTTTATCAAAAATTAAATTCAATTGGATGAGTAATTCTTTTACGCCGCATGGGCACGCGCCCATCTCGCGAGAGAACCAGCTTATTTTGTACGTGGCACTCGCCGCGCCCCACGTTGTGGGGAACCCCAATACCGATCTGATTCGGTATCTTTAATCAGAGTCGGTATTTCATGAAATTCTTTCACAAATTTTCGAATAATAGTCAGGGGATTTCTTACGCGATTTTATCCTGCTTTTTTGTTTCAGTGTTAGTTGTGCTAGTGCGTTACCTATCTGCGGACTTCCATATTTTTTTCATCGTGATGGTGAGAAATCTTTTTGGGCTTTTGTTTTTCTTACCGCAGATGGTGAATAACCATAAAAGCATTTTGAAAACTAAGCGACTTGGTCTGCATATTTTTCGTGGCGCAAATAGCTTGGCATCGATGTTGGTGTGGTTTTACGTCATCACCATTCTACCATTGTCAGAAGCGGTTTCGATTAGTTTCATCGTCCCAATTCTCACCACTGTCGCCGCAGTAATTTTCTTGAAAGAGAAGGTTCAATCAAAAAGTTGGATTGCCACCGTCATTGGCTTTCTTGGCATCTTAATCATACTTCGTCCGGGCTTCAAGGAGTTCAATCCGGCCTATTTTTATTCCTTTGCCGCAATCATACTTTGGGTAGTTACCAACGTCATCATCAAGGTCATGACTAAAACAGAAAAGCCGCAAACCATTGTGGCTTACATGTCGTTGATCATGTTCGTCGCCTCAATCCCAATCGCTTTTCCCTACATCAAACCAATTGGATTTGAGAGCCTATGCGCTTTCATACTACTTGGCTTGGTCTCAAATTTAGCCCATATTTGCATTTCGAATTCTTACGCCAAGGCCGATTTATCCATGCTACAACCATTCGATTTTACACGCCTAATTTTTACCGCGATCATCTCTTATTTTGCCTTCGGAGAGGTAATTGATTTCTGGGTAATTGTCGGATCTTTGGTCATTTTATTCGGCATCATCATTGTGATGCCAAAGCGCAAAAGTAGGGAGAAAAAAATCCTTACAGCAGATTTGTAATTTTATGCTGAGTCATTTCAAGCGAGCAATAGAGCTACTAAAAAGCGAAAACCGTTACCGTGAATTTTTAGATATTTCTCGCCTCTGCTCCGAATTTCCCTACGCCATCAACAATCAAAATGGTCAGAAAATTATTGTCTGGTGCTCCAACGACTATTTAGGAATGGGGCAAAATCCTGCTGCAATTTCAGCATCCATCGAAGCTTTGAAGAGCTACGGCATTGGTGCTGGAGGAACGCGTAACATTTCTGGAACCAGTCACGCTGCGGTGGAGTTGGAGGTAGAGGTGGCAAAATTGCACAGCAAAGAATTGGCCCTCACCTTCGTTTCCGGTTACGTTGCTAATGACGCAACAATTCAAGCGCTGGCAAAAATAATTCCAGAATTGGTCATTTTTTCTGACGAAAAAAATCACGCTTCGATCATTGCTGGAGTCAAGAATAGTCAGCTTACGAAGCATGTCTTTCGCCACAATGACGTGGCTCATCTCGAGGAATTACTAAAAAATTATTCGGCCTCACATCCTAAAATAATTATTTTTGAGTCGGTCTATTCAATGGATGGGGACTTCGGGAAAATTGCAGAAATTGTTGCATTGGCAAAAAAATATCAGTCACTCACCTATGTCGATGAAGTCCATGGCGTGGGGCTTTACGGGAAAAATGGAGCAGGAGTTTGTGAAGAGCTTGGTCTCGCGAAGGAGATCGACATCATTCAAGGAACCTTTGCGAAATCTTTTGGTGCAATTGGTGGATACATTGCTGGGAAGTACGAAATCATTGATGCTATTCGTTGCCTTGCTGCGGGATTTATTTTTACCACTGCTTTGCCGCCGGCAATTGTGGTGGCAATTTTGGTAAATATTCGTCACTTACAAAAAAGTGAGAGCGAACGAAATCTGATGAGACGCAATGTTGAGAAGCTGAAAATCGGATTAAAAAAAATCGGAGCGAAAATTGTCGAAAATGAATCGCACATTATTTCCGTAAAAATAGTCGACGCCTCTA
>CANMEW010000040.1 GCA_947496905.1 Rickettsiales bacterium
CATCGGCAGAAAATATTTTGAAGAACTCAACAAATTTATCGAGATTGAGCGAGGCGATTACGGAATCTTCGGCATGCTTGAGAAGAAAATGATGCTCATCCTCCTCCATCATTTTAACGATTTCCATTTCTTCACCATTCAATTCAAACGCGCTGCTGTAGCATTCATGCGGTTCACGATTTGGCATGAAAATTTCCGTAGAAATATTTTTTCTGATTTCTGCGGTAAGTGCGCTGCTCGCGACATGTTCAATATTTCCAGAAGTAAAAATTACGACGCAGTTTTTTTGCCTCATGCGGACTAAAAAATCAGTGATGAGAGGCGCTAAAATTATGTTGTCGATCATCTCCCAAGCCTCGTTCAACACAATGATGGAAGGAGAGCCATCAAGGGAATTTTCGATGCGATGGAGTAGGTAATTTACGACCGGAATTAGCACCGGTTTCTGCACAAAAATGTTGGTGAGATCGAAGGCAATTGTCTGGTCTGACCAATTAATTTCTGATTGAGAACCAAAGATGTAGCCAAGCTTATTGCCGTTCCAAATTTTCAGCCCTTCGTAAAGATTTTGCGTTTCGGGAGTGTTAAAAAGTTCGGCGGCAGTAGCGAAATTGCCGGCATTTGTTGTGAAAATTCGATCAACAATTTGCGGGATGATCGCGAGCTCATTTTCTGGAATTTGCTCTTTGCGGAAGGCAACAAGGCTGGTAAAAAAATCGATTAAAAATTTTTTATTTTGGTCGGTTTTTTCGAGCGAGAGAGGATTAAGCTGGAGGAAATTTGGATTTTGAATTTCAAAGTGAGAGAGGTCGTAATATTGCCCTGAAATGGCTTTAATGAAGCATTTAGCGGCATTGTTGCAGTCGAAGTAAAAAAGCTTTCCGTTAAATTTTTGTGACTGCGTAAGTAAGAAATTTAGTAGCACAGTTTTGCCAGAATTCTCCGGACCAAAAATTAAACTGTGACCTAAATCGCCATCGTGAAAATTTAGAAAATAAGGTGTGTTTAAAACCGTTTTAAGTGTGGTTACAGCTGGACCCCAGTGGTTTCCATCAATGGTGCCGGAAGGAAAGTTGTGCAATGTGGCAAAGCCAGCAACGCGGTTGGTATTGATGACTTTTTGACGACGTAAAAAACTGAAATTTCCTGGTAGCTGCGACCAAAAACAATGTTCAGCAAAGATGTCTTCTCGTGTGACGACGAAGCCAAGAGAGTTGAACTGCTCCAATGCTTTTTTGATGTCATTTTCCAAATCGTCTTTGGTGGGACTGATGAACATGATGGTGGTTTGCAGCTTGCCGTAATCAGTGCGCAAACCTTTCTTACTTTCAACAAAATTTGCCGCGCCGCTTAATTGTCTGAAATCTTCATCGCCGCTGACTTGTAAGATGTAGTCTTGATATTCGTAGGGCTCGAGATCTTTTTTGGTGAAAATAAAATCAAATGATTGGGTGATGATGAATTCACAAGGTAGCTGCAAAATGCGATCAAGCGCTGTGGTTGAGGCTTCAAAATATTCTTTGAGCGACAGCATCGCGGCAAAATTTTTATTTTTGTAACCGACCACTTCGAGTTCACGATCGCCAAAGGCAACTTTGTGACTGGCGAGGTCGTTGGAAATATCGTTGGCAGAAAGCGGGTAGCGCTCTTCGTAGAGATTCACAATTTTGCCAAAAAACCTCATCGGCTCGGAATAAATCACCCCCTCCCAATCGTAAATCCCTAGTAACTTTGCCCCGTGATCCTTGGTGTCCTTCACGATTGCTGCGACTAGTTGAGACAATTTTTTGTGGGCATCTTCCAAGAATTTTCTGTGCAGCGACTTAGTGGTGAAGTAGGAAAATGAACGCATGAAAGAGTTCAGATTGGTAATCGAAGTGTCTAACCCTTCGGTGATTACCGTGATGTATAGTTCGTTAACATACTGGTCGTCCCACTTATTCTCTGCGACCCAAGAATCATTAACTTTCTGAGAGAAAAAATCTTTGAACTTACCTCTTGGTGAGATGTTTTTTTTGCGTCTGATGGTGCTAAACCAGAAAGCAAATTTGGTTTCTTTGACGTGATCGGTTATTGCTTCGCGCACTGTGTCGCGCAGAGAAATCATTTCTGACATAGCTGAACTATTGCTGAATCCGGTAATGCGGATAATCTGCATGAGCTCGCCATTCTTGGTTAGAATGGTGTTGGGGTCGTAATGACAAACGTAAGGAATAAAATCCTCATCAGGTTTTTTCGCCACCAGTTTCGAGGAATCTTTCGTTTTTTTTGCGAGTAATTTTTTGAGTAAAAAGTTCATTAATACCGAATTTAATTAAGCCTTCTCTTCAAAAATTTCTCCGCTGCCGGCGCTTTCATCGTAAAGGATGGAGTCTTTGATGACGTCGGAATTTATTTCGCGGAAAGCATTTAAAGTGTTGGCAATTTCCAAAGTGTTCATTCCCGTTGAAGCAAGTGCAGCATGGCTTAATTGTAGGCCGGTTTCCAAATTTTTTGAGACTACAAAACTGGCGCCAACTTTTTTGAAGCGGTCGGCATTATTGATGGTTTCTGATTTCGTAACAATTGACGCATGAGGAAAATTTTCGTGAATGAAGCGCGTAATTTTCATGCAGGCGATTTCATCATCCATTGTAACGATGATTGATTCACAACGTTCAACCCCAACGTAACGCAGAATATCAACATTAGTGGCATCGCCGTAGTAAATGTTGTAGCCGTTACTTTTCTCGATGCGGACAATGCGGTGGTTATTTTCAAGGATGACGTAAGGAATGCCACGCTTACGCAGGATGTAGGCGATGATGCGTCCAATTTTAGAAAATCCCACGATGATGACATGCTTTTCGATGTCGCCGATTTCTCTTTTTAATTTATTATTTCGCAGAACTTCTTTGGTGTAGAGAATTGCTTTGAGTCTGCGTCCCAATGTTGCAAGTAGCGGCGTCAAGGCCATGGTGAAGGTGACAACAGTCATTAAAAATTGTGACAAATCAACGCCAATAAATTTCTGCTGTACTGCCATTAAAAACACTACGAAGGCAAATTCTCCGCCTTGTGACAAAAGCAATCCGGCGTGAATTGCTGGCGCCAGTGGAAAGCGGAAGGCGAGACACAAAGCCACGATGATCAAGGCTTTGGCGGCGATGAGAGTAACTGATGCAACTACGATGTAAGGCAGGCTTGAGAGCAGTAGATCGAAGTCAAATGACATGCCGATGGTCATGAAAAATAATCCCAGCAGTAGCGCTTTCAGCGACAGAATTTCCTCTTCAACGCGATATTTATATTCGGTTTCAGCGACCATCAAACCAGCGATGAAGGCGCCGAGAGCAAAGGACATGCCCATACGATTACTTAGGTAAGCAGCACCTAAAATGACGATGAGAGTGAAGCTGAGAAACAGAACTTCATTTTTTGATTCAGCGATAAGGCGGTAAATCGGACGCAACATTGAGCGGCCAACGGCAAAAATTATTGCCATGGCGATTGCCGCATCAACCAAGGCGCCACCAAGTGCATGCGTTAAATTTAAGTCAGTTTTTGACAAGAGTGGAAGCAATACCAAGACCGGAATCACGGCTAAGTCTTGCATGAGAAGGATGGAGAAGGAGAGGCGTCCGACGCGAGTTGATTGATCACCATGTTCGGCAATAACCAGCATCACGATGGCAGTTGAAGACATGGCCAGAGCGCTTCCGATGATGAGAAGTTGCGGCGTTGAGGTGAAAAAATTTATTACAAACAAAAGAAATTGCCGCTGAGGTAAGGACGATTTGTAATCCGCCAAAACCCAAAACATATTTACGCATCGCCATTAAGCGGCTGAAGGTAAGCTCCAAGCCAATGGCAAAAAGTAGAAAAACAATTCCGAGTTCAGCGATTGAGCTAGTTGTTTCAGTGGTGGTCAGAACGCCAAATCCGAATGGTCCAATTGCGGCACCAGCAACTAAATATCCAAGTGCTGGACTGAGTTTTAGTTGTTTGAAAATAATGACGATGGCAACCGATGCGAATAGCAGAATCAGGATGTCGCGCAGGTAGGAAATGTCGTGCATGAATTAAAATGACATCTGAGGAGTTGGATTCTCTTGGCCAGAAGCGATGGTTTTTGACTCAATTTTTTGGTAGTTGGTGAAGTAATATTTTTCTAATTTTTCCGCATCTTTTATCTGACTTGCCAGAGCGTAGCCATTATTTTGCAAATAGCGTGCAGCAAGGATTCTCAGGCGCTCTGGTCTGGTTAAGTAAACCCACTCAACTTCTAAAAGCTGGATCTCATCTTCGTAGGCAGAAATTTCATTTTCGGTTTTTACGATCTCATCTTGCAGCGCTTCCACGCCAAATTGCACAAAGAACATTAGCAAGATGCTCAGAAAGATGGATGTAAGTAAGGCGCAATTAGCAAAATGGAATTTATTCAGCGACTGCCAAAATTCTTTCATTTCAATTTATCCTGATTGCGACCCGCATGCGCGCTGAACGCGAACGAGGGTTAGTAGAAATTTCTTCCTCTCTCGGAGAAATCGCTGACTTGGTTAGAAGTTGAAAATTTACTGCTGATTTTTGTTGGTGATTTTCTGGTAGGTATCTTGAGATCGCCTGATCTAAGCCGGCTTCTTTTTTTAAGAAATTTTTTACGATTTGGTCTTCCAGAGAGTGGAATGAAACTACAATTAGCCTACCGCCTTTTTTAAGCAGAGTGATTGACGAAGCCAGTGCAGCCTTGAGCTCGTCTAATTCTTGATTGACGAAAATTCGCAGCGCTTGAAAGGTTTTTGTAGCAGGGTCTGTTTTTGAATATCGGAAATAAAGTGAGCGCGGAATCGCTGCTAATTCTTGGCAAGTGGTGATTGGTTTTAGCGTTCGTGCCGCAATAATTTTTTGAGCAATTTTTTTTGCCTTTGGCTCCTCGCCAAATTCTTTGATGATTTTTGCCAGCTCTTCTTCACCCCATTCATTCACGACTTCAAAGGCGCTGAGAGGATTTTCCTTGTCCATTCTCATGTCCAACTTTGCGTCGGAATCAAAAGAAAATCCGCGCGATTTGTCATCGAGCTGCATTGATGACACACCGATGTCAAACACCATCCCATCTAACTCGGTAACATTTTGTTCTGCTAAAAGTTTTGGAATGTCAGAAAATTTGCCGCGCAGAAAAGTGAAATTTTTTCCAAATTTATTTTTCAATTTTTCAGCAAATTTTTCCGCTGACTCATCGCGATCGATTGCGTAAAGCCTACAATCAGCTGCTTGTAAAATTGCTTGTGAGTAGCCTCCGGCACCAAAAGTTCCATCCAAATAAATTTCACCAAGCTGCGGTTTTAAGTTTTCGATTACTTCGTTGAGTAGCACTGGTTGATGGAATTCAGTGTTATTCATCACCTCACCACCTTCAAAAGGTTAAGCTTTCCTTTCGCGCCCTTCTTGGCTTTTGACATGTGTTCTTCAAATTTTTCCGGCGGCCAAATTTCAAAAATTGAACCCTTACCAACGAAGACCGCAGTGGATTTGATCTTCACTTTTTTCAGCATTGATTCGGGTAGGATGACGCGACCGTCAGAGTCGATGGTGAGTTGCACGGAGGCGCCGAGAAGTGCTGCTGCCAAGGAGTCGCGCTCTTCAGAGAATTGGTCGAGCTTGTCGATTGATTCAGAAAGTTTGCGAATGCGCTCAATGTCGCAGCCTTCTATGCAGTCATTAGTGAATGATTCGTAAACAATCATTCCGGAAAATTCTGGATTTACCAAAGAGGCGCGAAACTGCGGTGGTACGGATACTCTGCCCTTAGCGTCAATTTTATTTGCAAAAGTTGAGAGGAATAAGGCCACTGGAAGAATTTTGGATTAGATGGAAAAACATGGAAATTTATGGGAAAATTATGGAGCGAAATGGTCATGTCAACTGGGAAGCTAATTTTTTAAGCAGCCGTTTTTAATTCGTTTCTGTCGCGAAGAATTTTGTAGAAAAATTTTAAGTGGTTTCTATGCTAGAGCTCCTTGAAACTTGAACTTCTCAGCTCTGGCATTGGGGTTCCCCACAATGTGGGGCGCCGCTCATGCGGCGTAAAAGAAATAGATTGCGCGAGGCTTGTAAATCCACAATTCACTGCAGTTCAGACACATCTCCAACCCATCTCAAAAAATCAAAATTAATGAAATATTCTCAACCCGACGAGTGCGGAAAGTTTGGACAATTTGGCGGGCGCTACGTGGCGGAAACCTTGATGCCAGCGGTTCTGGAACTGAATGAGGCTTACAAAAAAGCGAAGGCAGATCCAAAATTTCAGGAAGAATTTTCCTATTATTTGAAAAACTATGTTGGTCGTCCAAGCCCTCTTTATCTGGCTTCGCGTCTTACAGAAAAAATTGGTGGGGCAAAAATTTATTTAAAAAGAGATGAGCTCAACCACACTGGTTCTCACAAAATCAACAATTGCATCGGGCAAATTCTGCTCGCTAAGAGAATGGGGAAGAAGCGCATCATTGCTGAGACTGGAGCTGGTCAGCATGGTGTTGCAACTGCGACTGTTTGTGCACTTTTTTCACTACCTTGCACAATTTACATGGGGGCAAAAGACGTTGAGAGGCAATCCGCTAACGTCTTTCGCATGAAGCTTTTAGGGGCAGAGGTGAGGTCGGTTGAAACTGGTTCGAAAAGTTTAAAAAATGCCATCAATGAGGCGATGCGCGACTGGATCACCAATGCTCGCGACACTTACTACTTGCTCGGCACTGTTGCTGGTCCACATCCCTACCCAATGATGGTTCGAGATTTTCACGCGGTAATCGGAATTGAAGCGAGGGAGCAAATTTTGGAAGCCGAAGGCAAGCTGCCAGATGCACTAGTTGCCTGCATCGGAGGTGGATCGAACTCGATTGGATTGTTCTATCCATTTCTTGATGATGAGGTAAAAATGTTTGGCGTTGAAGCTGCGGGAAAGGGCTTGGCAAGCGGTGAGCATGCGGCATCAATTGATGGTGGAAGCGTTGCGGTTTTGCACGGAAATAAAACTTATTTTTTGCAAAATGATGACGGGCAAATCCAAGATGCCCACTCCATTTCTGCAGGCTTAGACTACCCGGGCATTGGTCCCGAGCATGCTTACCTACACTCAATCAAGCGCGTGGAATATGTCAGCGCGACTGATTTTGAAGCAATAGACGCCTTCCAACTTTTGTGCAAAACAGAAGGAATTATTCCGGCGATGGAGTCTTCTCACGCCATTGCTTACGCCTGCAAATTAGCGCGGCAGATGAAAAAAAATCAGACCATACTGGTTAATCTTTCGGGGCGCGGAGACAAGGACATCAACACCGTGGTACAAAGTTTGGGGGAAGTTTTGTGAGAAGAATTGAGCAGAAATTTTTAGAGCTGAAAGCAAAAAAACACTGCGCCTTCGTGGCCTATATTTGTGCTGGCGATCCCACTTACGAAACTTCTTTGGAAGTGCTTAAAGCCATGCCAGCGGCTGGTGTAGACATCATCGAGCTTGGTGTACCATTTCTTGATCCATCGGGAGATGGGCCAATCATTGAGAATGCTGCGAAGCGTGCAATCGCCAATGGCATGAGTTTGAAAAAAACTTTGGAGATGGCACAAGAATTCAGAAAAGTTAACGAAAAAACTCCGCTTATTTTAATGAGCTACTTCAATCCAATTTTAAAATATGGGCTGAATAAAATTTTCCTCGATGCAGAAAAATCAGGCATTGACGGTATTTTAATCGTTGATTTGCCACTTGAGGAAGAGGCGGAAATTGCCGAAGAAATTGCGCGTACAAAATTAGATTTAATCAAACTAATTGCCCCCACCACCAGTCAAAATCGCGCCAAAGAAATCGCTAAAAATTCCGGAGGATTTTTATATTTAATTTCCATGCTCGGCATCACCGGCACCGCTTCAGCAGAAGTTTTGGAGAATAAAAAAAATTTGGAAAAGCTCCGTCAAATTTCCAACTTACCGATCGTGGTTGGATTCGGAATAAAAACTTCAGATCAAGCGCAAGAATTTTCTAAAATCGGCGTGGATGGCGTGGTTGTTGGCTCAACAATTGTTCAAGAAATCGCTGAAAGATTTTTAGAAAAAAAATCCTGCAGCGAAATTGTTGAGGATGTGACAAAAAAACTTCGCGAATTCTCACAAAAAATTACGCATTAAAATGATCAACGGCATTAAAATCGCGACTACGAACTGCGGAATAAAATATAAAAATCGTGACGACCTTCTGCTAATTTTTTTTGAAGAAGGGGCGAATGTTGCCGGTGTTTTTACAAGCTCTTCCATGCCGGCAGCTCCTGTTTTGTGGTGCAAAAAAAATGTAAAAAATGGAGTGGCGAAAGCGCTGGTGGTGAATGCTGGAAATGCCAATGCGTTCACCGGAAAAGCTGGTTCTGATGCGGTTTTATTAACGGCAAAAAAAACTGCTGAGATCTTGGGATGTGAGGAGGGTGAGGTATTTATTTCTTCAACTGGTGTGATTGGTGAAACTCTAAAAGTTGATTTAATTACGGCGGCAATTCCACAAATGGTGAATGATTTTGCCAGTGACGAAGCAGCTTGGGACAAAGCTTCGCGTGCCATCATGACTACTGACACCAAGCCGAAATTAATCAAAAAAACTTGCGAAATTTTTGGTAAAAAAATCTCGCTCATTGGTTTCGCCAAAGGCTCCGGAATGATTGCGCCAAACATGGCAACAATGCTTAGTTACATTTTTACCGATGCCGACATTTCTTCTGCGGCGCTGGCAATTTTACTCAAAGATGTTGCTGAAGAAAGTTTCAATTCAATAACCGTAGACTCAGACCAGTCAACGAATGACACGGTTTTAATTTTTGCTACAAAGGAAGCTGGTAATCAGACAATTTCCGATCCTTTTGATCCAGAAATTCTTGATTTCAAAAACACTCTGCAGGAGCTCTGTCTCGAGCTTGCGAAAATGATTGTAGTTGATGGCGAGGGCGCAAAAAAATTAATCGAGATTGAAGTGGATGGCGCTTCAAGCGAGCAACAGGCTAAACTGGTCGCCTTCGCCATTGCTAATTCGCCATTGGTGAAAACTGCAATTGCGGGCGCTGATCCAAATTGGGGACGTATTGTGATGGCGGTTGGTAAATCTTGTGACGCAACTTCTCCAGAAAAAATAGTGGTAAAAATTGGCGAATATCAGCTCACAAAAGATGGCACAAAACATCCAAATTACATTGAGCAAGTGGTTCACGAATATTTAAAAAATTCTGAAGTGAAAATCTCGGTAAGCCTTGGAATTGGTGAGTCTAAAGCAAAAGTGTGGACCTGCGACTTGAATGAAGAATACATCAAAATCAACAAGGATTACCGTAGTTAAAATGACCGAATTAGTCGCAGAAATAAGATTTGAAAAAGCGCGAGAAAGGCTTTCTGAGGCGTTAAAAAATTTGGAAGAAGTGGTGAAGAAAAAACTTCACGAGGAAGCGATTTATTCGCGAATGATTGATGGCGACAACAACGGCTACAGTGGCTCGCAAGCTAGGATGATCGAGCAATCGCAAATAATTCAGAACCTCAATTCCGAGATTAATAATCTGCAAAAAAATCTCTCAGAACTTGGTAAGGAAACAGATTTTCTGAGAGAGAAAAACGAAATGCTGATTCGAAAAATTACTAAAATGAAAGCGGGGAGCGAAGGTGCTAATTGAAATTCCGGTTGGTAAGTCGCGGTACAAAATTACCTGCGAAGAATCAGAAAAAGAAAAATTGCTGAACATTGCGGAAAGGCTTAATCAAAGGGTAAATGCACTGTCTCTTCAAATAAAAAATATCGATGAAAAAACTTTATTGGTGATTGCCGCCTTGATGATTGAAGAGGAATTGTCGGAGGAAAATAAAGTAGAAACTCCAGAAGATGATGAGGATGAGAGCGTTACAATAGTTGATCGCGATGTTTATGATGCGGTCAGTGAGAGCATGAATAACATCGCTGATTACATTGAGAATCTTACTAAAAAAATTCAGAATTACTAAAGGGCATCTCTAAAAATTGCTTTTTTTGGCAATTTTGTCGTCAGACAAATTTGCTCGCGAGCACGTACGTAAAGGGTACGCTTTCCTGCTCACAAATTTTCTTCCCAAAAATTTCTCAAAAAAATCTAATTTTTAGAGGTACCCTAAAGGATGAGTGTGGTGGAGGAAAAATCAAAACTACGGAAATTTTTTCTGGAACAAAGATTGGCGCTGTCTCGTGAAGATGTCGAAAAAAAATCTCGTCAAATAAATCAAAATTTTCTTCACAACTTATTGCCAAAAATTTACCAAAAAAATTTAGGTAAAATTTTTTCTATTTACGTTTCTTCTGGTTGCGAAGTTTGCGCCACTTCAATCGCAGAATATTTCCAAGAAAAAGAAATTGAATTTTCTTACCCTAAAATTGTTGGAAAAAATCAGCCGTTAGAATTTTTACGAGCTGAGAAGCGGCAAGAATTTCTGCCGAATAAATTTTTTTCCAAAATTATTGAGCCGACTGTTGGTGAGGTAGTTTTTCCAAATCTAATAATTTTACCGCTTCTTGCCTTCGACCTAGATATGTCAAGGCTTGGGATGGGTGGTGGCTTTTTTGATCGCACAATTAATTTTCTAAAAAATCAGAAAATTGAAATTACCACTATTGGTCTGGCATATGATTTTCAAAGGTCTCGCGACACTCTTCCAGTTGAAAAAACTGATCAGAGGCTTGATTTTATTGTGACGGAAAAAACAATTTTTCTCGCGAGCTAACTCTGCGTTCATTTGGCGCAGAAAAAATTTGTAAATTTTTGATTGCTTTCAAATTTTCCAAATGTAGCTTCCCGCCTCAACCTGCCGTGGAGCTAGTGTACAAGCTGCTCCATGACATGTTTGGCCTTCCAAATTACTAATTAATCAAAAGAGATTTAACTATGCACAAAACAGATTTAATTAAAGAAATCGCTAACCAAACTGGCCTTTCTCAAAAAGACGCTGGTGCTTCAGTAGAAGCTTTTTTGAAAGCTACTTCTAAAGCTCTTAAAAAAGGTGACGTAGTTACCTTGATCGGTTTCGGTACTTTTAAAGTAGTAAAAACTGCTGCTAGAAAAGGTCGTAACCCACAAACTGGTAAAGAAATCCAAATCAAAGCTTCTAAAAGAGTTAAATTTGCTGCAGGCAAAGCTCTAAAAGATTCAGTTAAATAGTTAAAGCCCTTACGCAATTCACTTTGTGTAAGGGCTATTTTTGTGCTTTTATTTGGGTGATTAGCTCAGTTGGTAGAGCATCTCCCTTACAAGGAGAGGGTCGGCAGTTCGAGCCTGTCATCACCCACCATCACTTCATTCCACATTCTTCCCTCACATTATTTTCCCTCATTTTGGGGGTGTAGCTCAGTTGGTTAGAGCGCTTGCCTGTCACGCAAGAGGCCGCGGGTTCGAGTCCCGCC
>CANMEW010000041.1 GCA_947496905.1 Rickettsiales bacterium
GAATTTTACTAAAATTATTTGCCAGAAAATGAGGGACCACCACTCGATTTCTGGTAAAAAAATAGTAGTAGAAAGTCTTGTAGAAGCAAGGGGGATGTGGGGTGAGGAGGTATTTCAGGATGGACTAGGTAAGCTGTATTATATACTGGGTGGTTTACAGCAAAATTGCTAAGAGCCTCTTGCCCTTCATCTAGCGGCTCTTTTGGCGCATCTGACTTCGGTAAAATTGTTCCAGATAACTACGTATCTGGAGAAAATTTTACCTCGTCATCTGGCCAAAATAGCTCGCGGTCTGAGGCAAAAAATTTAAAGACACGCTCTAGAGAAGTTTGAATGCAGCTCTTTAGCTCTAGACACTAAAAGAAGAACCGCAGCCGCAACTGGCTTTGGCATTTGGATTGCTAACCTTGAAGTAAGATGATCCCAGTTCTTGAATAAATTCAATTTCAGCTCCATCTAAAAATGGCAGAGAGGTTTCGTCGGTGACGGCTAAAATTTCTGAATTTTCTTCGGCAATTTTAATGTCGCCAGCAAGGCTCTTAACATCTAACTCAAAGATGTATTGAAAGCCGCTACAGCCACCTCCAGAAACAGAGATGCGTAAAAATTTCTCACGATTTTCTGCCTTTTGCTTAATCTCACGAAGTCTTTGTAGTGCTGATTTGGCAAGGTTTACTGAGTTCACTTCTTTACATTCCTCTTTTTGAATTCACTTAAAATTTCCTCAAGTTCAACTCCTTGCGAGGCCAGCAAAACTAAGGTGTGGAAGAATAAATCGCAGACCTCGCCAACTAACTCATTACGAGTTTTTTTACTCCGCTTTTTGTCATTAAGAAAAGCTGCCACCACCACCTCCACAGCCTCTTCCCCAACTTTACGCGCCGTCCTTTCCAACCCAGCTTTTGCTAATTCGTAGGTGTAGGAATTTTTTTCTTTAGCAGAAATTTTCTTTTTGATTAAGGCAAAAAGCTCTTCAAGCGGGAGTTTGTTTGGTTTCATTTTAATTGAGTTTTAAGTCGGAATTTCTGTGCAAATCAACATTCAGCACCAATCCAAATCCAATCATCATTGAAGCCATGATGGTTCCGCCGTAGGAGATGAATGGGAGTGGAGCACCGACGACTGGAATTAAACCCATTCCCATTCCCATGTTAATGAACATGTGGATGAAGAAAATATTGACGACGCCCATGGTCAATAGACGTCCGTACTGATGCTTAGTTTTAGTGGCGATGTCGATGCAGATGGCGATGATTGCAGAATAGACGGCAATGGTAAGGAAGCTGCCCACAAATCCTAATTCCTCGGAGAGCATCGTAAAAATAAAATCGGTTTGCTTCTCTGGTAAAAAATTTAACTGACCCTGCGTGCCGTTGAGATATCCCTTGCCAAACATTCCACCTGAGCCAATGGCAATTTTGGATTGAATGATGTTGTAGCCACTTCCCAGCGGGTCATTGTCAGGATTTAAAAATGTGAGAATGCGCTGCTTTTGGTAATCGTAGAGAAGAAAGCTCCAAGCAAAGGGAACTGTGGCTAGAGCTACGACGCCGACAGAAATAAATTTCCACATTTTCACCCCAGCTAAAAATAAAACTGAGACCCCAACTAAAACCAAAATTGTTGCCGTGCCGAGATCTGGTTGGTGAAAAATAAAAACTGCCGGAACTGCAATTATCGCAATCGGAATGATCAGGAATTTTAATCGACCAATATTCTCCATTTCAGTATTGTAGAAATAACGTGCCAAAGCAAAGACCGTGCAGACTTTCATGATTTCCGAAGGCTGAATCGTGAGTGATCCGATGCGAAACCATCTGGTCGCACCCATGGCATTGTGCCCCATGACGTCAACAATAACTACCATCGTCAGTGCCGCTGCGTAAAAAACGTAAGATGCCTTAAACCAGATTTTAATGTCGGTAATTGCGATGAAGAGCATTAGCGGAAAAAAGATGCAGAAAAAGCCGAGCTGCCTTGCTAGCCATGGCTTGAAACTTCCACCGCCAGCAGAGTAAAGCATTAAAAATCCGATGAATGCTAGGATGATGATGAGGGAAATTAGCAGCCAATTTAGTTGCTCTAACTTTTGCGACAGAGAAATTTTTTCGCGCTCGATGAATGGCATTAATCTAAAAAATATTTGAGAAAAATTTTGGGGGAAGAATTTGTAAGAGCAGAGCGAAATAGAGGAAGAGCTGGCGCGGATTAAGACGGCTTGAAATATTAATCAAGCTCCCTAGCTTCCACCGAAACTTTTTTTTCTTTTAAAAAAACTGCCTTCCGACCTTTATTCTCAAGCATGTCCGAGACTGCCAATCAGCACAAAAAAACCAAATCAAAAATCAAAAGTTGGTATTCAAATCGCTACCAAATCGTAGTGGTGCAGCGCAATATTTTGCTGCTCTTCACTTTGATTTCGATGTTCTCTGTTGCGATCTCGGTGATTTTTGTAAAAAATGTAATGTCCTCGAAATCTCTTGAGCCCTACGTAATCGAGGTTGAGGAGAAAACTGGAATCGCCACTGTTGTTGACCAACTAACTGCACAAAACTTCACCGGCGATCAAGCGATCCGAAAATATTTCATTAACGCTTTCATCCATGCCGCCAGTGGTTACGATCCAAAAACCTACAAGCAAGACGCTGACAAAGTAAGACTATTCTCAACCCCCGGCATTTACTCTGACTTCCGCAGCCGCATCAATGCTAGAGAACTTGGTGTCGATTCTTACATCGATGTCCGGATAAAATCCGTTCAAACGATCGACCAGAACACCGTGCAGGTTCGTATCGCAAGACAAATTGTAACCAAAGAAGCAGAGCCACAAACCAAGGATGAAGTCATCACGATGCATTTCTATTTCTCTCCAGAAATGAACCTCACCTTAGAAGAGCGGCTAATAAACCCATTGGGCTTCCAAGTCAGCAACTACTCAATCGCAGAAGAAGTCTTCTCCTACTAAAAACTGAAAAATGCATTCAATCGAGATTTTTAACATTGTATCCAATACTCGATTCAGCTTTGCAAAAAGCTGTCTAAAGCATTTTTTTCTCACCGCTTTTTTCCTCCTTCTAATCGCATCAAGCTCCTCTGCGCAAACTCCAATTACCACCGACTCCCGCATCAGAACTCTAGTCTACAACCCCAACGAGGTCTACGAGCTAAAATTCTACTACAATTACCAGTCATTCATTGAGTTCGCCGAAGATGAGGAAATTGAAATGATTTCAATTGGAGAGGCTTTTGCTTGGAGATTAACTCCTGCCGGAAAGAGATTATTTTTACGCCCGCTTGAGATTGCCGCTCACACCAACATGACCATCATCACCAATAAAAGGACCTACCATTTCGACATCAGATCCGACGAATTTAATGGCAAAGCCGACGAGGATTTAATCTACACCGTAAGATTTTTCTACCCACAGATTGGTCAGCCATTACCAATTCCGCCACAATTAGCCGCGCCAAATCCTGCGGCAAAGCAACCAGCGCCAACAAGATCAATCATTAAAACTCCGATTCCGGGAGCAAATGTTACCGAAAGATTACCAGGAATTATTGAGCGTAACCCTGAAGGCGCTGAATTAAATTTTGATTACAGCCTTGCTGGCAAATCAGACAACATCACGCCGCTAAAGGTTTACGACGATGGTCATGAAACCTTCTTCCAATTCAAAGACGACAATTTGGTGATTCCTTCGATTAACTCAGTGGACGTCAATGGTAACGAGCAATCACTGGCTTACATCATTCGCGACAATTACGTAGTCCTCCCAACCACCTCTAGGCAATTCACCTTGCGCCTAGCGGACAGCCTGCTCTGCATCTACAACAATAAACTCCTCACGCTTAAGTAGAGACCACTAGATCCCACTCCCTAATTCAGACAAAAACACATCGAGCTGCGCCTTTCCTATTCCCGGCATGCAGATGATGTGAGTTAATCCTGATTCGCTGGCCAATTGCCATTTAATGCAAAGTGCTTCTGCTGGTTTTGGAAAAACTACCGTGATTGCGTTCTCATTACGCCAAGCGGCAATACCCATTTTTTTCAACTCACCTTCAAGGTAAGCGGCCAGCTCCAAACTTTCCACCGCCCTCCTCTTCAAGCCATCCTTCCCAAAATTTTTAATCGCGTACCACAAAAACAACGGACTGTGACCATTGCGCGAACCAGTGATTGTTGTGTCTAGCGTTCCGATGTAGGGAATGGCGCGACCAACTCTGTCCTTGTAAGATTTTTTGACGATTACCACGCCGCAAGGAATTGGCGATCCAACAAATTTGTGTCCGCTAATTGCAATGCTGTCTGCGCCATCTTCGAAACTGAATTTTGGTGAGCAATCAAGCAGTGACAGGTAGATCCCCGCCAAAGCTGCGTCGCAGTGAATGTAGTAACTTCTAATCGCTGATTTTTTTAGCACTTCTTTGATTTTTCCAAGATCGTCTTTCGCCTCGGTCATCGTGGTTCCAATGTTGGCAATGATGATTGCCGGCTGATGGCGGTGCAGGTGAATCGCATCTCGTAAATCTTCGTAATCCATTTCGCCACTCTCTTGCGCGCGAATCACGATGCTTGGCATGTTGAGCAAGTGAATATTTTTCTGAACGCTGTAATGCGTTGCCTCGGAGTAATAGACCATTCCTTGCGGGTAAAGTTCGCGAGCAAGGTAGAGAGCGTAGAGATTTCCTTCCGAACCACCATTGGTGACGTAGCCCCAAGAATTGCTGGTTGGCGCCTTGAAGAGGTCAGCAAAAAATTGTACGACCTCGCGTTCAATGGAGCGCGAATTGAGGTCGTAAGTGGATTCAATCAAAGGGTCACCGAGATTGTTGAGTGGATATTTTAGCAATGGGTAAAGCTCGCTGTAGTCAAAGTCTTTGGCGATTGGGTAGCCAATGAATTGAGCAGCTCGCTCCTCAACTTTTTTGATGTAGTCTTTCAGGTAATTTTGAGATTTTTCGTCCATGATTTTTTGCGTTGAGAGATTTTTAGTAAAAATAAATTTTTCCTGCGTAGTTTTTACTGAGAGACTTAGAGCCGCCTGAATCTCACTTTTGGGCTTTTTGAATTTTCTACGGCGCGTAGAAAATTAGACTTTTTACTTGATTGAGCAGTGGCGCGGCTTTGGAAGTGGCAAGTTGTAAAAAATGAGATTAGTATTTTTTTGGCAAAAGCTGAAAAGCTTACTGGCTGTTGGGTAGAGGCGATGCAGCAGCCCTAGGCCTAGATTCAGCTAAAATAACCAGATGGGAGTAGGGAGCATCAGAATCACCAGACTGAGTCTGGTGATTTAGATGAAACTTGAAAAAGAAGCGAATCCCCCGACTCAAATGCTGTCGCATTCAAGCCACCACCTTTTGCAAACTTACTACCCCACTTTTAAGGAATAATGCCGAAAACCGAACGCGTTGTAAGGCTACCCCCTCTCCCACAAGGGGAGAGCACTGCGCCCTTTTTTTAAACAACTACTCCCTTCTCACCCCGACTTAAAAAACACCTAAAATCATTTGAATTTTAGATGATGATGGGGGCGTAAATATGTTGCTAACTTTTGTGAGCAAGCTTGCTTGCGAGCGCAAGTTACCAACATATTATGCCCCTTTTTCTGTAAGAATTAATCGCGTTATCACCTCAACATAACAGCAAGTAAGTAGCTTATTCTAAGCGTGAACATCAACACCAAATCTCTAAGGAACCTCTGAAAAACCTAAATTTTTTGAGAAATTTTTAGGCAACAAATTTTTGAGCAGGAAAGCGTACTCTGATGTACGTGCTCGCGAGAAAATTTGGTAACGATAAAATTTCCAGAAAAGATGGTTTTTCAGAGGTTCCCTAACTTTCTTGCAGATTTCTAATGACGGATCTGGGATAAAGCTTAAGCGCGAGGCTCTAAATGTAGTAATCGATCTCTTGCCTTTTTCTGCCGGCCTCTTTTGCGATTTCCGCGACCATGATTTTGTTTGTTTCCAAATCTTCGATGATGATTGCACCTGGGCCAATCTTGGCTCCGCAGCCAATGGTTATTGGTCCTAAAATTTTTGCACCGGCACCAATTACGACGTCATCGTGAATTGTTGGATGGCGCTTAATTTTGGCAATTGACCTTCCTCCCAAAGTCACGCCTTGGTAAATCGTAACATTGTTGCCAATCACAGTAGTTTCGCCAATTACGACTCCAAAGCCGTGATCAATAAAAAAATTTTTACCAATTTTTACTTTGGGGTGAATTTCGATTCCAGTGAGTAGGCGACTAATGTGGGCGATGAAGCGAGGAAAAATTGGTACTCGTAAATTTTCCAAAAAATGGCTGATGCGATGAAAGAAAATCGCGTGCACTCCGGGGTAGCAAAGAGCTATTTCAAAATAACTTTTTGCCGCCGGATCCTTTCTTTTTATGTTTTCAAAAAATTCGATTTTCATCTTAGTGCAGCGCAAGCTTTCGCAATTCTTTGCATCGAGTTTGTCAAAAATTCTTCAGATGCGGCGTAGGAAATTCTAAAAAATCCTTCAGCGCCAAAAGCAATTCCTGGAACCACTGCAACCAAAGCTTCTTCAAGTAAATAGCTGGCAAAATCATTGTCGCTTTCAATCAATTTTCCCGACGGTGTTTTCTTGCCGTAGAGGCCTTTGCAGGATGGAAAGACGTAGAATGCGCCGTTTGGAATGTTGCAGCTAATGCCTTCAATGACGTTAAGCATTGAGACTACCATGTTGCGGCGAGATTCAAAAATTTTTGCATTTGGCTTGATGTAATCTTGTGTGCCGAGCAATGCCTCAACCGATGCAGCTTGGCTGATTGACGATGGACTTGAAGTGCTTTGTGACTGAATCATCGCCATTGCTTTGATTAGTTTTTCTGGGCCAGCGCCGTAGCCAATTCTCCAGCCAGTCATGGCGTAAGCCTTGGACACGCCATTCACCACTAAAGTTCTTTCCTTCAATTTCGGTTCAACTTGAGCGATCGTAGAAAATTCCAAATCGTCAAAAATTAGATGTTCGTAGATGTCATCTGTCAAAATGTGCACATGTGGATTCTCAAGTAAAACTCCCGCCAAAATTTTTAACTCAACGTCGGAATAGCATGAGCCAGTTGGGTTGCTAGGAGAATTTAAAATTAACCACTTAGTTTTTGGCGTGATTTTTTTTCGTAGATCTGGTGCGGAAATTTTAAAATTATTTTTTTCAGACGATTCAACAATCACCGGAACTCCGCCAGCAAGTAGAACCATGTCTGGGTAAGAAACCCAGTAAGGTGCAGGAATAATTACCTCATCCCCTGAGTTAATGCTCGCAACAAGCGCATTGTAAATTACCTGCTTGGCGCCGGTGCTGACAATGATTTCAGATGATTTGTATTCGAGCTGATTTTCTCTTTTAAATTTTTCGATGATCGCTTTTTTTAAAGAGGCAGTTCCGTCAACTGCGGTGTATTTTGTGTCGCCTTTTTGAATGGCTTTGATCGCCACCTGTTTGATATTTTCTGGAGTGTCGAAATCTGGCTCTCCCATGCCTAGGGAAATAATGTCTTTACCTGAAGCTTTTAACTCCGCGGCTTTCATTGAAACGGCAATGGTTGGAGATGGTTTAACGTTGCTCAAAATATTTGCGAGAAGTGTCATTGTTTTGTGGATTTTATTGATGGAATGGGCGATTGACTTTTTTTCGGGCGCTGCGTTTTATGCGGCTCCGCAGGCTTGTCAACCACCCAAAACAATCAGTAATTAGTTTTTTATGTCCGGCACAATTGGCACCGATCCGCTATTTTTAGGTCTTACTCGACCACCACTACTTCTTGGCGTCAGCTACACATTCGCAGCTCTGAATGGCATCATATCGCTTCTTGCTTTCATCATCACCAGTAAATTTTTCTACCTCCTCATCCTACTCCCAGGGCTGCATTTAATTGGCTGGTTCATCTGCTTAAAAGAACCAAGGGCCATCGAACTTTTCATCGCCAAATCATCAAAATGCAGCGTCTGCCGTAACCGCTACTACCACAGCGGCACCAACTCTTACGACGTTTACTAGTCATCACTTAAATTATTTATACCCATTCAAGCTGAAGAAGCCGAATGGGTATATTTTGAATTTCTTACGCCGCATGAGCGGCGCCCCGCGTTCGCAGGGAACCAGTTTAATTTCTTACGCCGCATGAGCGGCGCCCCGCGTTCGCAGGGAACCCCATGCCGAATCTGATTTAGCTCAGGCCAGAACAGTTCGGTATTTTTAATCAGATTCGGTATCCATCATGCACAAATAGCGCACTCTCAACTGTTCCGAGCTTCGTAAAATTAACGTCGGACAGGTAGTTAAACTTTCGGGCTGGGTTCACTCAAAACGTGACCATGGCAGCTTAATTTTCATCGATCTGCGTGATCACTTTGGAATTACGCAATTGGTATTTGATCAACAAAATCTAGATGAGGTCGCCGCCATCAAGCTTGAATCAGTAATCACAATTGAAGGCGAAGTAACGCTGCGTGCTACGGAGGCGGTTAACCCAAACATCAAAACTGGTGAAGTTGAAGTCAGAATCACCGTCCTAAAAATCGAAGCACTCGCTGAGCAAATCCCTTTTCAAATCAACGACAACAACGAATACCCCGAAGAGCTGCGCTTAAAATACCGCTTCCTCGATCTTCGTCGTGAAAAAACTCACAAAAATATTATTCTGCGCAGCCAAGTGATTTCTAGTATTCGTGAGGAAATGACGCGCCAAGGTTTTCTTGAAATTCAACCTCCAATCCTAACCGCTTCAAGCCCTGAGGGTGCGCGCGATTACCTCGTTCCTGCTCGTCTTCATCCGGGGAAATTTTACGCTTTGCCGCAAGCACCACAGCAGTTCAAGCAACTTCTGATGGTCTCTGGTTTCGACCGCTATTTCCAAATCGCGCCATGTTTTCGTGACGAAGATTTGCGCGCCGACCGTGCTCCAGAATTTTACCAGCTCGACATGGAAATGTCTTTCGTCACGCAAGAAGACGTCTTCGCTGCAATTGAGCCGGTGCTGAAAAATATTTTCAAAAAATTCGGCGTTAAAAAAACTTCTGACGAAAATTTCATTCACATCAAATACGAAGAGGCGATGCTGCGCTACGGCAGTGACAAGCCCGATTTACGTAACCCAATTTTAATTTCCGATGCGACTGAAATTTTCCGTGGTTCTGAATTTTCAATTTTCGCAAAGGCAATTGAGGAGGGTGCAGGATCCCCCTATTTAGGGGGATCGAGCGAACGCGTTAGCGGCGCGATGGGGGTGCAAAAAGTTGTCATCCGTGGAATACCTGCTCCAAAATGCGGAGCTCAGCCGCGTTCATTTTTTGACAAGCTAATTGAATTCGCTCAAGGCAATGGCGCCAAGGGTTTGGCTTACATTATTTTTGATGAGAATGGTGAGGGGAAGGGGCCAATCGCAAAATTTTTGACTGCAGAAAAATTGGCTGAATTGAAAAAAACCGCCGGTTTGCAAAATGGTGATGCGGTTTTCTTTTCTTGCGGAAAAACCTCTGAAGCGGCGAAAATAGCGGGTTTAGTAAGGACTAAATTGGGACAAGATTTAAAATTAATCGACGAATCAATTTACAAATTTTGCTGGATCATCGACTTCCCGATGTACGAAATGAATGAGGAAACTGGCAAAATTGATTTTTCGCACAATCCATTTTCAATGCCACAAGGTGGGCTTGAAGCCTTGAATTCAGCTGATCCGCTCAGTATCAAAGCCTTTCAATACGACATCGTTTGCAATGGTGTTGAGCTTTCATCCGGCGCAATTCGCAACCACAAACCAGAAATCATGTACCGCGCTTTTGAGCTTGCTGGCTACGGTCGTGAAGTGGTTGAGAAACAATTTGGTGCCATGCTCAACGCATTTAAATTCGGCGCTCCACCGCATGGTGGGCTTGCTCCGGGGATTGACCGCATCGTCATGTTGCTCGCTGACGAGCCGAATATTCGCGAAGTAATTCCTTTTCCAATGAATGGCAAAGCCCAAGATTTAATGATGAATGCGCCGGCTAATGTTTCTGAAAAACAGCTGAAAGAGCTGAATGTTGAGCTGAATAAAAAGGCAAAAGATTTGACCCAAGGACGTCTCTAAAAATTTCTCCATCTTAACGGATTGAACCGCACCCATTTTTTAAGACACTTTCCCCCTCTCAAACTGATGTGTTTTTAACCGTCAATTTCAGGAGGGAGAGAGTGTCTTAAAAAATGGGGGCATTGCCACCTCCTTGGCAAAGTTGTTCAGATCTGCCGAAAAATTCTCGACTGATTTTCGAAGAAAATAATATTCGATTTTGCCCGCAGGATTGTTTTTCTGGTCATCATTATTTGTCATGAAGCTCCTTCAGAAAGTTAATGTTAAAATGCTGTGAAGCCTTTATTATAGAGGCTCTACAAGCTTTACATTAGCCTTCGGAAAGTGTGCTAGTAAGCTAAAGAAGAAGAAAAAACTGCATAAAACGAATCTTAATTTTGTGAGAAAAAATTTCGCAAATGAGACAAAAATTTCACTCGCACAACCACCCTGAAGAGTTTAGGTGAGACATCACGAAGCCAGTGTTTTAGAAGCTTTACTTTTTTAGAAAGGTAAAGCTTATCCGGAGAAACGGAGAGAAAAATACCGAGAAATTGGTAAAAATTCAGAATTTTGGAGATAGGCAGGTAAAGCCAAAACGGAAATGTGAATGCTGCGAGAAGCCGCGAATAGCGGGCTTAGAGATGGATAGGGAAAATCAGAAAAATACAGCGGAGAACGCTTTCGAGGCTGGTAGTTGGCGGTGGATGGGATACTCAGTTTCTAACTTTCTCTGTTTTGAGGAGTGTTGGTGTATAAGGCTCCAGGCCACTTTTAAGCTTAACCGAAAAGTTAGAACTTTATCAGATGGTAGGCAGATGATACCAAGAACGAACTTTTCGCTATAAATTCTGAGTAATTCGTCGCCGCTGAAGAACCCATCTCCACCCTCAACATTTCCCAAACCGATAGAATTTCGGTAAAAAAATCT
>CANMEW010000042.1 GCA_947496905.1 Rickettsiales bacterium
GCTGAAGCTTGGAAAGCTACGGAATTTTTTGATCCAAATTTTATTCCATCTGTTGGAGATTTTTTTACCGAAATTCTATCGGTTTGGGAAATGTTGAGGGTGGAGATGGGTTCTTCAGCGGCGACTAACTCTGGAATCAAAGCGCCACCTAATACACCGCGACCAGCTACTGCGCCGAAAAAATCTGGAGTTAACTCTGGAATCAAAGCGCCACCTAATACGCCGCGCCGATAATATTAAAGGAACCTCTAAATTTTACTCAAAATCTCCCTGCCCAACTTTCTTAAAGTTTCCGCCAATTCGACATCTCCGATTTCGCTGATTTTTTCTTGCAGAAAATTTTCCTGCATCTCGGGAAGCTTGATGTCTAGCGCCCTCTCCGCATCGATGTTTTTTGGCTCTTGCTTGATGATTATTTTTGAAACCGATTTGAAACCGTAAAAAGACGAGATTCTCTCCAAAATAATTTCCGAATTATTCTCCAAAAAAAATCCCACTGCTGAGTTGTAAACCGCAATGGTGAGACGTGCTCCACTCTTGTCTTTGTTAAAATTTATCGATTTTGGGTAGCAGAATTTGGCATATTTTTTCCCAATAATCTCTTCCCAATTTTTGGCAAAATTGTTAATCATTACGAATTCCTTTTTGCTGCCACGAAATAGTGGCTTTAAAAGGTTTTCCATCTTTTGATCAATTTGCTGTAAGCCATAAAAATTTTTAGACATGAGATAAAATTTTGGCTTTTTCTACAAAAAATTTTGGGAAAGTTTTTTTCAATTTTTCTTCCGCCTCATCAAACTCTTCCTCACTTGCAAAAAGCGCAAAACAAGTCGCGCCGCTTCCCGACATTTTAGCCACTTCCGCTCCACAATTTCTTAACTCATTCAGAATTTCTGTTATTATTGGAAGCTTTGCTATTGCTGGTTTTTCGAGGTCGTTTGGAAAATTTTTGATCAGAAAAATTGGATCTTTTTCCAACAAATCTTGTGTCGGAATTTCTGACGAGAAATTTCCTCTCAATTCGCCAAAAACCTCTTTGGTCAGAAGGGAAATTCTAGGATTAATCAGTAAAATGGGGATGGGTTTAAAGGCGGGAAAATTCTCAATTACCTCGCCGCGACCTTTGACAATCGAGGCCTGGTCTTCAAAGAAGAAGGCAATGTCTGAGCCAAAATTTAGCGAGATTTTTTGTAGATCAGTTTTTGACAGCTGGAGGGAAAAAAGTTTATTCAGCAAAATCATGAAGGAGGCAGCATCGCTGGAGCCGCCACCCAAGCCGGCTCCAACAGGAATATTTTTTTTGATTCTGATGCGAAGGTTTTTTGGAACACCAAATTTCGCAGCGAAAAAATCTAAAATTTGTAGGAAAAGATTATTTTCTGGATCAACAAATTCGGCGAACTCACCACCGATTTCCAACTTCAAACTCTCTTCCTCTTCTACCGAAAGTTCGTCCGCCAAATCAAGAAATGCGAAAAGCGATTCCAGCTTGTGATAGCCATCCGCCCTCATCCCAAGAACCTTGAGAAAAAGATTAATCTTTGCCGGACAGAAATTTTTCATGATTATGTTTGCATGCCTTTAGCTAAGAAAGCCTCTACAAAGCCAAGATTTTTTGAGCAGAAAAGCGTACTCTGACGTACGATTCGAGCGCAGGGATCGAGCTTAAACTCGATGTCAGTTCTTACTAAAAATGCTTCGCATTTTTTTAACGCCCGAACCTCGCGAAGAAATTTGGTAACTCCACAAGTGACTTCGTCACTTGTAACTCGCTCAAAAAATTAAAAGAACCTGCGAGTAACCTTACCGAAAAAGAGAAAAGATAGCTCTGCAGAGGTTTTTTAGGACATCTCAAGCATTTTTCTCAGAGGCAGTTCAGCTCTTCTCCTCAAATTTTCGTCCATTTGCAACTCCCCACCAAAGCCTGTTTTATCTCCATATTTCATCACCAGATAGAGTTTTTCCAAATTATTGAGCTGCATGTAAGGACAAGAGTTGCAAAGCGTGCAGCCTGCCTTGTCAAGCGATGGACAGTCATAAAATTTTGCTGACCGGTTCCTTTTCTGCATTTGGTGGATGATGTGCAGCTCGGTCAAAACAATGAATTCCCCGCCCTGATTTTCTTCAGTAAATTTTAAGAGTGACGAGGTTGAGCCAACGTGACTGGCGTAAGAAAGGAGACTTTGTGGGCATTCCGGATGGGCGATCACCTTTGCAGCGGGATGATTAGTGATTAATTTCACCAGCTCTTTTTCACTGAATTGCTCATGCACCACACAACTACCATTCCACAAAATCATTTTGCGGCCAGTCACTTTTTCTAAGTAACGACCCAAATGTTGGTCAGGTGCGAAGATGATTTCTTTGTCAGTAGGGATTTGGTCGATGATTTTTTTGGCGTTGGTGGAGGTGACGATGACATCGGACAGAGCCTTGATTTCAGCGGAGCAATTGATGTAGGTGACGACAATTGCTTGCGGATATTTTTTACGAAATTCGGCGAAAGGTTGTGGTTGACAAGAGTCTTCGAGAGAACAGCCGGCTTGGAAATCGGGGATGAGAACTTTTTTTTGTGGGGAGAGAATTTTTGCCACCTCCGCCATAAATTTTACGCCACAAAAAACGATTTCAGCAGCGTCTGTTGTGGCTGCTTTGCGAGAGAGATCGAGTGAGTCACCGACAAAATCGGCAATATCTTGGATTTCTGAATCTTGGTAAAAATGGGAGAGAATTACCGCATTTCGCTCTTTCTTCAAACGCAAAATTTCCTGCGTTAAATCAACAGATGAGAGCTCTTTTTCGAATTGTTTTGGTAGCATTTTTACAGCCCAACAATTTTAAAAACTTCGCATTTGGTGCGCGCCGCTATTTCTTGCGCTTGCTTTTGACCATCTTTCAAAACTTGCTCAATGTAAGACTGGTCTTGCTTGAGGCGAGACAGGCTTTCTTGAATTGGGCGCAATTTTTCAACCACACTTTCCGCCAAATCATTTTTAAATTTCCCATTTCCAGCAGTTTCGTATTTTTCTGCGAGCTCTGTTGGCGCAGTGCCAGACGTGGCTGAAAAGATGTTCAACAAATTAAAAATTTCTGTACGGGTTTCGTCGAAAGTAATTGTTGGCAAAGAGTCAGTTTTTGCCTTTTTAATTTTTTTTGAGATCAGCTCTGGAGAGTCTTCGAGGTTGATGCGAGAGAGGTCCGATTCATCCGACTTGCTCATTTTTTTAACACCGTCTTGAAGCGACATGATGCGCTTGACGCCACTGAGAATCATTGGCTCCGGCAACTTAAAATATTTTATTCCAAAACGATTGTTGAATGCGCCGGCAATGTCGCGAGTGAGCTCAAGATGCTGTTTTTGATCGTCACCAACTGGCACGAGATCAGAATGGTAGAGAAGAATGTCGGATGCCATTAGGACAGGGTAGGAGTAGAGGCCGAGATTGCTTGTCGCATCGGACTCGCTACCAGATTTCTCCTTAAACTGAGTCATCCGATTCAGCCAGCCCATTGGAGTTAATGTGCCCAAAACCCACGCCAATTCAGCATGTTCCGGCACTTCGCTTTGCACAAAAATTGTCGATTTTTTTGGGTCGAGCCCACAAGCCAAGTAAACCGCAGCAGCATCCAAAACATTTTTTCGTAATTCTGTTGGATCTTGTGGCAGCGTGACCGCGTGCAGATTCATTACGCCGAAAATGCAGCGGTGAGTTTCTTGCAAGTCAATCCAGTTTCGAATTGAACCGAGGTAATTTCCGAGATGCAGATTTCCTGTTGGCTGAATACCGGAAAGAACAGTTTTCATTTGGGGAATAAAAATGGCGCCTCGTTGAAAGAGGCGCCGGAAGGGTCTTGGATGGAGTTATTCAGATTTAGTTTCTGCTGTTCCAGATGTGAAATTGAAGTCGCCAAACTTACTTTTGAACTTGCCCAATCTCTCATTGTTAGAATTCACAAAACTTTTTGATTGGTCTTGCCAAGCCGGATGATTTTTTGGATCGACGTCGAGCTTCAGCGTGTCGCCTTCTTTGCCGTAAGTGGTCATGATTTGGAACTTTGTTCCGTCCGTCATTACAACATTAACAATATGTTGTTGCGGCACGAAGCCAGCAGCTTTTGCTTTCGGGAGTTTTGCTTGTGACATATTTTATTTAAAATGTGGGAGTGAAAGTGGGGGAGAGGGTTGTCGAGAAGAAGCGAACTTTATTTTGCCTGCAGTTCTTTTATGCAAGAAATTTGAGGATTTTTTGCAGCAATTGTGACGCTTCTTTTTTGGTTTTTTCTGCTGCTGCAATTCCAAGTTTGACCGCCGCGCTAAGATTTAAATTTCCGCTAGATTTTGTTTCAAAAACCTCGCTGCCATCGTGACCCAGAAGGAGTGTAGTTAAATTTAATTTACCGCCTTCAACAACGGCATGTACCGCCACCGGAGTTGAGCAAGATGCGCCTAATTCACGCAAAAAAGCACGCTCGGCCGTAATGCAAATCTGGGTTTCTTCATGATTAATTTTTTCCGCAATCTGCCTGATTTTTACGTCAGATTTTCTGACCTGAACTGCCAGTGAGCCTTGTCCGCCAGATGGCAGCATTACATCCTTCTCGATTATTTTGGTAATTTTTAGTTCTTTTGCGAGTCTTGCTAAACCGCACACAGCAAGGATTGAAGCATCCACCTCACCCTCATCAATTTTTTTCAAACGGGTGTCAACATTGCCGCGAAAATTAACAATTTTTAGATCGGATCGAAGGTGAAGCAATGTTGCTTTGCGCCGCGCAGAGGACGTGCCAACGGTTGCGTACATTGGCAGGTCTTCTAGTGAGGAAAATTTTGTGGAAATAAAACAGTCGCGCGCATCAAGCCTTTCAGTAAAAGCGATAATTTCTGTTTCGTCGTGAATTACTGGAGGAACATCTTTTGCGGAATGTACCGCAATGTCGATTTTATTTTGGATTAGAGCCTCTTCCAGCTCTTTGATGAACAGACCTTTGCCGCCAAGATTCGCAAGATTTTGATCTTGAATCTTGTCGCCAGAAGTTGTGATTGGAACGATTTCAATTTGCTGAAAATGTGGGGCGAGAAGTAGATAAACCTCAGCAACCTGTGCCAGCGCTAATCGGCTAGACCTAGTGCCAATTCTAATTTTATCAGAAGTCGATGGCATCAGATTGAGACAACTACCCTTGTCTGGCTTTGAAGCGAGGATTGACTTTATTGATGACATAGACGCGACCTTTTCTGCGAACTAGCTTACAATTTTTGTCTCTTTTTTTTGCAGATTTAAGCGAGTTGTAAATTTTCATCTGAGTTATACCGAATCTGATTGAAGAAGCTGATCTTTCCCCCGCCGATCTAAATCAGATTCGGTATCGGGGTTCCCCGCGAAGCGGGGCGCCGCTCGTGCGGCGTAAAAAATTAAAAATATACCCATTCGGCTTCTTGAAGCTGAATGGGTATATTTCTGATTTGAAAAGGTGGTTTTGGAAGTAGTGAAAAGAAGTGGTAAAAATAACAGTTTTTTACCAAAATTTTTTGCGAACCCTGCATTGGCGCGACTTTAGATGACATCTGTACCCCATGGGGCACAATCTGTATCTCTCTTTTTAGAAAAAATTTAAGTGGAAATTGGGAAGAAATATGTGGGTCTAATTCATCAAAATTTTGCGATCTGTCCCTGCCAAAAAATAAGGTGGCGCAAGCTATTGGCCGATTTAGAAATGTCAATTTGATTGCCAGAAAATATACCAGAGTCCAAAGGGTTTGGTATAGTTTTTTATTTTTACGCGGACACGAGCGGCGCCCCACCTCGTGAAAGAACCCTCATTACAAAACTTCCCAGAACTAATCGATGAAACTCTCGCAACTTATTTCTCAGGCAAAAACTGATTTTAAAATTTCTTGTCCAAGCTCAGATATTGACTCAATCGAGGTTGATGACATCGCCATCGACTCACGCTTGGTGAAAAAAAATTCCATTTTTTTTGCACTGAAAGGAAAAGAAAATGATGGCGCGAAATTCATCGCAGATGCCATAAACAAAGGTGCGGCGGTCATCGTAACTTCGTCAGAAATCTACCAAAAAAACGTCACAACTCTTCACTCATTCAATCCCTCACAGCTTCTCACCGAGTTCCTAAAAATTTTTTACTCACCTCTTCCCGCCAATATTTACGCCATTACCGGCACTAACGGAAAAACATCCGTCGCAGAATTCACTCGTCAAATTTTGCAATTTTTAGGAAAAAAATCTGCATCAATTGGAACGCTAGGAGTGATGTGCGGAAGCGCTTTGGACAAAGATTTATGCTCATCGTCACTCACAACCCCAGACATTATTTCGCTCTACAAAAATCTGAGTATTTTGAAAAAAAATGGCATTGATGATGTCGCTCTCGAAGTAAGTTCAATTGGCTTAGAACAAGGGCGCGTCGCTGGTTTAAAAATTGCAGCAGGAGCCTTCACGAATTTCACTCAAGACCATCTCGACTACCACCAATCGATGGAGGAATATTTTAAATGCAAAATGATCCTCTTCGCTTCCGCCTTAGATAATGGCTCATTCGCAGTGGTAAATTCTGACATCGAAAAATTTTCTGAGATCAAAAAAATCTGCGAGAGAAAAAATCTCAACCTCATTGAATATGGCTTCAATGCGTGGGATTTAAGGCTGCAGAAAATTGAACAACTTGCCGTAGGGCAAAAAATTTACTTCGAATTTCGTCAAAAAAATTACGAATTCACCTTGTCAGTCAGTGGCGAATTTCAGGCCTTTAACACTCTCTGCGCTCTCGGAAATCTGTTGGCAAAAAATAATTTGAGTGACACGCAGCTCGCAAATTTACTGCAAAATTTTCATCTTTTACAAACAGCGCAAGGCCGCATGCAGCACGCCGGCACAACGCCAAATGGTGCGCAGATTTTTATTGATTTTGCTCACACTTCTGATGCCTTAAAAAATGTTTTAAAATTGGCGCGTAACATCACCAAAAATCGGGTCATTATTTTGTTTGGTTGCGGCGGAGATCGTGACGCTAAAAAACGTCCAACCATGGGGCGCATCGCTTGCGACTTGGCAGATTTAGCAATTATTACTGACGACAATCCGCGCAGAGAAAGTGCTGAAGTAATTCGTGCAGAAATTATTTCTGGCTGCGATGTTGCGAAAACCCTTGAGATTCCTGGTCGCAAGGAGGCGATTGAAAAAGCGGTGGCAATGCTTGAAAGCGGCGACATTTTGATTTTAGCCGGCAAGGGTCATGAAAATTACCAAATAATCGGTGATCAAAAATTTGAATTTAACGAAGAGAAAATCGCACAAAATGCCCTCTCAAAACTTTCTTAATGCTGCGTCAGGACTAAGTTTTGATGACCTCTACGAACGCGACGGTCTAATAAAATTAAATCAAAAATTTGCAGCATTTCTAATAGAAAAAAATCCAGAACTTGCGAGAAATTGGAGCGCAAAAAAATCTGAGACGTTACTTGATGTTGCGGGGTTCTTGGAAGATTTTTTGGTCGAGCTTTTTTGCATCGAGAAAGAAAATTCTGAGCTAAAAAAACGCCACGAAGAGTTAAAAAAAATTTACTACATTCGTCGTGAATTTGTTCAAAGAGTGGTGGCAAAAAAATTTACCACTATGGCTGCGGAAGTAGATGGGATAAGTATTTTGAAAGAGTTGGGAATTCCTTTTGATGACATTGATGAGTTAGAAAAAACACTCGCTGAGAAAATTTTTGCAGAAGAAAATCTCGATTCATTAATCACCTACACCACTTGGGTACTTTACAGCATCAATGGTCGAAAGCTTCACAAAAGCGGCGCACTCTTCGCTCTCCCACAGAAAATTGATCACCAGAATTTAACCGCCAGCGGCGGAGAAAAGTTTGAGCGCGATGGTTTTAATTTAACCGACAATGGTTACGGACTCAACAGAGCGTTGGGCGAAGCCAATTACTGTATTTTCTGTCACAAGCAAAAAAAAGATTCCTGTCGTAGCGGAATTGTCGAAAAAAACTCTGACGAATTCAAAAAAGATCCGCTCGGCGTTGAGCTCCACGGCTGCCCATTAGATGAAAAAATTTCTGAAATGAATTTGCTGAAAAGTGAGGGATTTTCCATCGCCGCTTTTGCCACAGCACTCATCGACAATCCAATGATTGCCGGCACTGGACACCGCATCTGCAACGATTGCATGAAGTCCTGTATTTACCAAAAACAAGATCCTGTCGACATTCCTCAAATCGAAACGCGCATCTTAAAAGATGTTCTGGCGTTGCCTTACGGATTCGAAATTTACTCGCTGCTCACGCGCTGGAATCCGCTAAATTTCGAAACTCCAATACCAAGAAAAACCACCGGTAAAAAAATTCTCATCTGCGGTTTAGGCCCTGCTGGCTACACTTTAGCGCATCACCTGCTTAATGATGGGCATGAAGTAGTTGTGATTGATGGCTTAAAAATCGAACCACTAAATCCAGAAATTTCTGGCATTGATGAATTTGGAAATCGCCAAACATTCAAACCAATAAAATTTTTAGATGAGATTTATGAGCCGCTCTCTAGCCGCTTAATTCAAGGTTTCGGCGGCGTTGCCGAATATGGAATCACAGTGCGTTTCGACAAAAATTTCTTGAAAATTATTCGCCTTCTTTTGGAGCGCAGAAAAAATTTTCGCATGTTTGGCGGCATTCGTTTTGGCTCTGCAATCACCGACAAAATCGCTTTTGAGCAATATGGCTTTGACCATGTTGCGCTCTGCATTGGCGCTGGTCGCCCGAACATCATCGACATCAAAAATAACTTCGCCAAAGGCATTCGCTCCGCTTCAGATTTTTTGATGTCACTGCAACTTACTGGATCGTTCAAAGAGGAATTATTCACCAATTTGCAAATCAGGGTGCCAATCGTGGTAATTGGTGGAGGGCTTACCGCCGTTGACACCGCATGCGAAGCGCAGGCTTACTATTTTATGCAGATCAAAAAATTTGCTAAAAAAGTTGAGGCGATTGGGAGGGAAAAAATTTTTAAAATTCTCAACGAAGAGGAAAAAAACATCGCTGAAGAATTTCTGCTTCATGCAGAAAAATTACGCGCCGGAAAAAGTGATTTTGCCAAGGTAAAAATTTTGTACCGCAAAAAAATTCAAGACTCTCCGGCTTACAGGTTAAACCATCAAGAGCTTAACAAAGCTTTTGAAGAAGGTGTAGAATTTGTGGAGAATACTACTCCGCTTGAAGCTGAATTAGACGAATTTGGTCACATTAAAAATCTCAAATGTGCCGACAAAAAATTATTTGAATGTCGATCACTTTTAGTTGCCGCCGGCACGACTCCGAACATTTCTCCAGCGCTGGAGGATGGATTAGAATTCACTCTTGAAGGCAGGTACTTCAAGGCTTTGCATCCCAGAAGCGTAATTACAAAAATTGATGAGACTTCCGGAAAAGCGGTGAGTTTTTTTGGTGACCTACATCCAAAGTTTGAAGGAAATGTAGTGAAGGCGATGGCAAGCGCGAAGCTAGGATACAAGCAGGTTACAGAGATTTTGAGCGGGGTGACGACATCAACATCGCAACGTGACTTTGCTGCAGATTTTCTTGTTCGAATTGAAAAAATTGAACGTCTTTCGAAACACGTAATTGAGTTATTTGTGAAGGCTCCACTTCTTGCTCGGCAAACCGAAATCGGACAAATTTTTCGCCTGCAAAATTACCACGCTTTAGCAGGAAAAATTGGGGATCAGTTGCTGGCAATGGAGGGTGTAGCAGTGACCGCCTTGTCCGTTGATCGTGAGAATGGAATTATTAGCGGCATTGTGGTTGAGACTGGTGGATCAGCCAGTTTGATCAAAAATTTTAAGGAAGGCGAGCCTTGTATTTTCATGGGCCCAAGTGGTAAGCCAACAGAAATTCCCAAAAATGAAACTGTGCTTTTGGTGGGAGGTGGTCGTGGCAATCAGCCGCTGACAGCACTGGATGAGATATTCAAAGCCAAGGGTTGGCGCGTGATTTTCTTTGCCGGTTACCGCAAAAATTCCTTCTTGGTTCGCCAAGAAAAAATGGAAAAATTTTGCGATATTTTGATTTGTGCAATTGAGGAGGAGGCACCTAACCTTAAATTGAATCGTCCGCAAGATCAACAAATTCAAGGCTCGGTGACTGATGCTCTCCGTGATTATTTCACTAAAAATCCACAAAAAATTGATCGCATTTTCACCATCGGTAATGACCAAATGATGCATGAAATTGCGAAATTACGTCACGAAAATTTGGTGAAATCTTTGGGCGAGGCGAGGTTTGCGATCACTAGTTTAAACGCTCCGATGCAATGCATGATGAAAGGCGTTTGCTCGCAATGTTTGCAAAAAAGAATTGGGGAAAACGGCGAGATGGAGTATTTTTACTCTTGCGCGGAGCAAGACCAGAACATGGACAAGCTTGATTTCAAACATCTGCATTACCGCTGTGAACAGAATTCTCTGTCAGAGAAAATTTCGAAGCTGTGGCTAACCTCAATGATTGATCTCCATACCAGAACTACTTGAAGCCTGAACACCTTCTTGCTCTGGTATTGGGGTTCCCCACAATGTGGGGTGACGCCCGTGCGGCGTAAAAATAAAAAAATATACCAGAGTCCAAAGGGCTCTGGTATAGGCTTCATAAGCGGCTTCAATCTTCTCTCCGCTTATCTTTTTTTCTCTTTCGCACTCTCCTTCAATGCTAAAATTTTTTCTGCGATTCTATTGGTTATCACAGAATTTGGGGCTGGAGGAGAAGGGTTTGCGGTTTCTAAAGGTGCGACTGGAGTGGAGAAAAAAATGCTGAGTGGCGGCCTTAAATGGTCAGGGCTCGCAGAGGATTGTAATTTTTTAGAAGATTTGCGTTGCGGCGAAATACTTAAAACTGCCCCATTCAACCCAGATCCGTCATTAGATCGAATTTGATTTTCTCCAGAATCAGATCCTG
>CANMEW010000043.1 GCA_947496905.1 Rickettsiales bacterium
AGCAGTCACCCCCACCGCTTTAACCCCTGAGCAAATCAAATCCTTCAAAGCTGACTTCACTTCAAACACCCACTATTCTTTCACCCAATCCATCCCAGCCAACGTAAAAACCCGCCTACTCTCTGCCGATGCCGCAGAAACATTCGCTGGAATTAATGGCAGCGCAGAAGGTGTCGCAATTGAAAAAGGTGACGATGATTTTTTCTACGCCACTTCAAACCAGGCTCGTATTTTAAATTACGTTTTAACTGAGCCAGTAAGGCAGGAAAATGAAGGTTTTGACCAATTACCAGAAAGCGTTTGCAACATCATTGATGGCTACAAGAACCCTTCAGAAGGTTACGAGCAAGTGGCAAGCACTGCAAAATTGGCTGTGAATTACAACGAGGAAAATCACGCCGCATCGATGCAAAAAATTTTTAATGAAAGATCTGGCGTTTGTCGGCACCGAGTTGCAGCGATGGAATTTAAACTTCGGACTTCTGTTGCTGAAGGTGGGGCAGGTCTAACCAACGAAAATCTCCGCGTTGTTGGCATTAATGGTAATCACGTTATTTTAGAGCTAAAAAATAGTGACGGCGCTTGGGTGAAGGTTGATTTGGGTGGTGGTGCTGCGAATGAAATTACAGCTCGCGAAGGCGAGGTTTACTCAGCGCCGCAACCTAGTTTGCTGGATTTAGTGCGGGCTGACACTGAGGCGTCTACCACTCATGAAAGCGACAGTGGGGAGGAAAAAAGTAGGAGTAATTCTCCTGCGTCAAAAAATGATCCAGTGGTTAATTATGATCCAGTGGTTAATTCTGGCAGTGAAAGTAGTGGAGAAAATTCTCCTCACCAGACTCCCTCCCCGACACCGGCGCAACAAAAAACCGCAGAAGAATTAGCGAGGGAAGCAGCTGCGCAAGAAGCGGCGGAAGCTCAAAGAAAGTTGGCGCAAGCAAAAGTAGAGCTTTCGAGAAAAGAGACGGCTGCAAAAGCAGCAATGGCGACAAGCCTTCTAAAAACCACAGAATTGACGCAAGTTCAAAATTCAGATGACCTCAAAACCCAAAGCGTAAGTTCCGGACAAAAGAAAATTCTAATCGTTACTAATCAGCTGGAGCAGCACAAAAATTTTCTACTGCAAAAGGCGAAGGAATCTGACAGAAAAGTATTTTATATTGACGGCCCAAGAAGCGTCGATCTGCACCGGCTCAGCCTTAAAATCGCCAATGACAACGACTCACCCACTCCAACTCTAACTAACAAAACACCGCTCGCTCATTTTTTAACAGAGGCAGCAACGAACACACCTCAACCGCCCCTGCTAATCATCAATTGGCAAGCATTTAACCCGAAGCAAAAGGTAGCCCTCAACAGCTTGCTCGACCAAGAAAGAACGATTAATGGCGAGAAAATTCCTGACTCCGTTCAAATTATTGGCCTTACTAACTCAGCCTCCAAAGACCCGTCATTCCTGTCTCGGCACGATGCTTGTTTGGAATCAAAAGTAAATTTTGCGACAGAAGCTTTGGGACGTGTAGTTGCGGTTGCTGATTCTGAGCCAGAGCCAACAACAATTGACCTACAAGGATTTCCTGATTGGAGAAGGCAGCTTTTTGGAAAAGTTGTTTTAGTCGGAGATCAAATGCGCTGGGAGAAAAGCGAATTCGTTACGGCGTTAGAGTCCAATGGCGAAAATAAAAACCTTCAAATCATCAACCTCTCCGCAATTGCTGCCACTGAATTTGAGCGTGAATTTGCACAAGCAAAAGCCGTGGGGAAATTTATTTACCACGGTCACGAAATTCCGCTGAGTGAGAATGCGAGAATTGAAGCTGTTCGCGGCTCGTTCGATTTTGCTAAATTTGGCAATGATGCTGACAATACTACAAAACCCACGGTTTCTGTTAAAAATTACACAACTCTAAACCTTGCGCCAGAAGGCTGCACGCTGATCAATACCTACCTCTTTGACAGGCTTTTGTGCGACAAGAAAATAGAAAATAGTCAGTACGAAGAACGTCCAGGCTTGATTGAAACTGCCACCACAGCTGCCGCTGAAGACCAAACAAAAAATTTAAAATTATTCATCTCGTCAGCATTGTCTGAAAGTCAGTGGTACTGCATGCTGCACCAAGCTCAAACAAGAGGCGTGAATTTAGAGCTTTATTTAGCGCCGGGGGTTGCGCTTCCTGAGGCAGTAAAAACTAGTGAGATTGGTGGAGAGGAGGAGCGGAAAAGCAGCGCACAATCTGGCAGCGCAGAAGCAAAAAGAATTTTTGTCAGCAATGATCCAAGTAAAACCTTGGAAGAAATTCTGCGTTCAGAAACTTGGTTTAATGTAACACCACCGCCTAGAATAATCGATGTCGAAGACCTTAGTTACGCAGACTTAATCAAAAAAATTACCTTTGAAACCACGGCAGAAGGGTTCAAAAATTTCACAGAAACTGAAAGTGGGTTCCTGTCCGCGCTTAAAGCTGGACAAAGAATAATCCTCAAAGGCGAATTCTCTGCCGACTTACTCGCAGAGCTTGAGCCATTGCTCGCTGGCAAAGAGCCATTTGTAACAGCAGGTCAAAACTTAACATTAATCATCGAAGACAAAAATTGCCGAACTGGTCAGCAATCTTGCGAGCGCCTAAGATGGTTGCCGCAAGACAGCTACGAAATTCGAGCCCATGAAAAAACTGCAGCACCAGAAGTAAAAAATTTATTTACCGAAACAGAGAGTCTTTTGAGTGATTTAACCAACAGCGCCACCACTTCCGCAGAATTTGTAGCAGCTAGAAAAAACGCCATGACCAATGCCCTTCAAGCAAATCCAATGGTTGCATTGGTTGGCGAAAGTGGTGTTGGTAAAAGTGGTTTGATTAAAATGTTTGAGAGGGACGAGAAAGAAAGCGTGGCAGTTTACCGCGAGTTAAATGCCTTGGAGAGTTGGGCAAATGACGATTCAGCAAAAACTAAAATTCTTTTTATTGACGAGTCCAACATTGAGGATTCTCACTTCACGATGTTCTCTCCGTTGAAACCGGACGGCGACAAAAATATTTTCTACCAAGGAAAATTTTACCCACTCGACCAAAATCACAAAGTAGTCTTCGCCCACAATTCCATTGAATACGGGGGCGGAAGGGTTGCACAAAAACTTTTTGCCGACGGAACAGTTCCAGTAATTTGTCTGGTGGATTTTCTCTCCAGCTACATCTACGAAGAAATTCTCAAAAAATCGATTTACGAGAAATTAGGTGTCGCGATTAAGACTCAAAAAACGGAGGAGCAATTTAAGCAAATCTGTCAACCACTAATCGAAGAATACCAATCTCAAGGCAATCATGACACAGTAAGAGAGCTGCAGGAAAAAGTTCTGCTGAAGCTAGTTGAGCAAGAAGAAGTTCAGTCCCTACAAACTGGAAACTTCACCTCCACAGCAGACACAAAGACGGTGGAAGAAGTTTTGGGAAGAGCCTTGAGCGTTAGGCAAAAACAAAGAAGCGGGGAATTTCCAAGTGAAGCTGTTGGCTTAAATGGAGTTTTAATCGAAGGAGATTCTGGCACGGGGAAAAGTGAGTTAATTAAAGCAATGCTGGCCTCGCAAAGCATTACTGAGCAAAAACTTGGAAGTGAAGAGAGTGCTGTTGCGACAACATCTTCAACGCAGCAGCACTTCTACAAAATTGAAGCCAGCATGCGTTTGAAAGAAAAAAGAGAAATCATCCGCAGGGCTTTTTTTGAAGGAAATATTGTGTGGATTGATGAGCTCAACAGCTGCATCGACGAAGGTTTGGAAAAAATTCTAAATGCCGCTTTGACGGGGGATGCTAGATCTTTTGTTGGAAATGGAGAAGAGCTCACAACGCCAGTTCCAGGATTCATGCTAATTTCGAGCGTCAATTCTGTAGTGCTTGAAGGTAGATCCACAATCAGCCCTGCACTTCGCCATCGCAGCAATGTTGTTGCAGCAAAATCTCTGAGAGAATATTCGCAAGAAAGTCTGGCCACAATTGTTGAGAGCTGGATTGATGGTGATGAAGAGTCTAAAAAAATTGCTAATGACGTTGATTCTGCTGACGCAAAAGAAGTGCGAAAAAACATTGCCAGCAATGTGGCCAAAGATTTTAAAGAATGTTTGGGATGCGTTGAGGGTGCGAACTTAAATTTACGAACATTGCGCAGCAAGTTGCCTGAAATTTTACCAACGCACAAAGAAGCTGTTTTGGCGAGAAAAGCTCTCGAAAGCCTGTCTGCAACACCAGCACAAACCATTCCATCCACTGCTCCGTTGTTGGATCACCTTGCCGAGGTGAAGAAAGAGACTGCGGATAAAAAATCTACAACGCCACCTCCGTCACCACATCAATCTCCTGCGACGACACATACTCCACCGCCAGCTCCACCTGTCAAAAAGACTGCTACGCCTACCAACAAAACTGACAAGCAAGAAGTCGATGAGCTCAAAGAAAAATTCCAAGAAACCCTCAAAATTGAAAGTGAAGAAAAATTTACTGAGAGGATGAGTAAATCTTACAGGATCAAGGCTGAACTAGCTGAAAAAACCAAATTTGATTTACAAAAAGCTGTGGAGCAAAAAGACAAGGTTGCAGCAAATAAATTTTACCGAGCTTTAAAAAGATTTAATGATGGAAAGTTCGAGAATCTTACCGTTGTGGACTTCAATATTTTAGCAGATTGGCACAATTTGAATAAAGCTGGCACAGCTGCAGACGTTGGGAAAATTAATTTTCTTGATGGCGCCTTTCAAAAAAATGGAAAAAAAGATTACAAAAAAATCAAAGAGCATGTTGAGGCGGAGTCGGAAAAGATTGCCACTTTGTTAAAAGAAAAACATCCGCTAGAAGAAGTCGCCACAACACCTGAGACACCTTCCGCCTCCCCCTCGTCAAATCCTAAGCCAATCGAGTTCCAGAAATTTAAAGAGTTTGTAAAAGGGCAAACAAATAGCGAAGCAAGAGGGTAGGCGTCAGCATTTAAGTCGGGGGATTTGACTAAGTTGAAAAAACTAAAAAAAGAATCACCCGACTTGAATCGCAGCTTCGTCTAGCGATCCAAGCCACCCTCTTTTTCAAAGAGGGTTTTGCCTCGTTTTTTTAACCATCTAGCGGCACTTTTGGATGGCGTTTCCTCAATTTTGCCCGCGCGGTCAAAATCTTTTTTAAAAACCACTCCAGCGGAAACAAAATCCCCAACAAAAATGACTGAGAATACAAAAAAACAGATCCGCATTAATTCAAAAAGCGAAATGGTTGATTTCGCGAATGAAGTGGCGTCTAAGGCGCAGGCTGGCGATGTGATTGCTTTGAAGGGAACTTTGGGCGCGGGTAAAAGTTTTTTTGCGAAAAATTTTGTGAATTTCTTAAGCGAGAAAGAACTGTCGGTTTTGAGTCCAACCTTCAACTTAGTTTACTCTTACAACACAAAAAAAGGTGAAGTTTTTCACTTCGATTTCTACCGCTTAAAATCAGCTGAAGAGCTTGAAAATATTGGATTCTTTGACGCGTTGCAAAGTGGAATTTGCCTGATCGAATGGCCGGAAATTGCCGAGGAATTTTTCCCAAAAAAATATTTAGAAATCGAAATCAAAACCACTCTTTCCGCAAATGAAGAAGCGCGAGAAATTTTGCTGAAAACGGGGTGATTTTTAGTGGCGCTCTTAGGATGATTTTTCTTGAAAAGTGAACGGGGCGTTCACTTTTCAAAAAATTGGAGCCAGTAGAATCAAGGGTTTGCGGGTGGTACCCTGTCAAATTCGCGAGTTTTACGAAAAAAAATCACCCGACTTGGATCAACATTTTTTAACCCAGATCCACCATCAATGGAAAATTTTTACGTCACATCGCAACCGCAATTGCAGCGGGTCATCGAATTAATTGAGGAAGCGAAATGCGTGGCTCTGGACACTGAATTCACTCGTGAGACCACTTACTACCCAATCCTCTCCATCATCCAAGTCGCCGTAAAAAATTCCTCCGGCGAGCAAGAAACTTTTGTCGTCGACTGCATTTCTGGCGTCGATTTAAGCGCATTATTCGGCGTCATCGCCAATCCAAAAATCACCAAAATTCTTCACTCCTCAACACAAGACTTACAAATTTTTTACCACGAATCCGGCCTACTGCCAAGCAATGTCATGGATACGCAAATCATGGCGAATTTCTGCGGCTTTGGTTTCAATGTAGGCTATTCAAGTTTGGTAGAAAAATTCTTTGATCGGCATCTAGACAAAAAACAGCAGAGGAGTGATTGGCAGCGTCGCCCATTAAGCACGCAGCAATTGGAATACGCGCTTTTGGACGTAGTTTTTTTGGAAGAAATTTACGAAAAATTTTTGGAAATTTTAAATGCAGAAAATCGCCTGAACTGGTGCCATGAGGAGATGCAAAGTTTCACCAACAAAACCTTATTTCGAACTGACGAGGATCTTAACAAAAAAATTTCATTCCGAAATAAAAATGCGGCGCAGATTTTTTGTTTAAAAAAATTGGTGTTGTGGCGCGAAGATTGGGCAAAAAAAACTAACGTTCCGAGACGCCATTTTTTGAAGGATGAGGTGCTAGAAAAAATTGCCGCAGATGCTTCAATTGAAGGGGTTAAGAGTTTTAATTTTACCACTGAAATGCTTGCCGGAATAAATGAAATTCTCGCTGAAAAAAATGAATTTTCTAACAAAAATTCTGTCGAAAAAAAGAAATTTTTTTTAAGCGAAGAGCAAAAGAATCGCTACCAAGAAACAAAAAAATTAATCTCCAAAATCGCCACAAAAGAAAATTTCAAAGAACAATTTTTAGTCACGAATTCCGACCTAGAAAAAATGGTGCGTGAGCAAAAATTTTTTAATGAAAAACTTACCGGCTGGCGACAACGGCTATTTGGCGCAGAACTCGGCTCACTACTTCTCTCTTAACAAATCACTAAAAAATCATGAAAATCATCGTAGCAAACTGGAAAATGAATCACGCTTTTGACGAGGCTGACGCTTGGATCGAAAGTTTTTTCAAAAATTTTTCTGGAAAATCTGAGCAGCTAAATGACGTGGAAATGGTGGTCTGTCCGCCAGTTTTGATGCTGGATTACATTGACAGCGAATTGATGGATGACGGCTTCAAGCAGCTAGAAGAAATCATGAAAAATGAACAGAAGGAAATGGAAGATTTTTCTCCAGAAGAACTGACCGAAACCGTGTTAACCAATCGTCCTTTCAAGCTTGGAGCGCAAGATTGCCACCAAGAGCTGGTGGGATCCTTCACCGGCGACATTAGCGCTTCAATGCTAACAAAAGTTGGATGCGAATATGTAATTCTTGGGCATTCAGAACGTCGTCTCGCTCCACATTTTGAAACTAACGAAATTGTCGCAAAAAAAATAGAATCCGCATTAAGTCAAAACTTGACGCCAATCATCTGTGTGGGCGAAAGCAGGTCAACGAGAGACTCCGGACAACATTTAGAATTCATCTCTCAGCAAATTGTAAATTCAATTCCGCATGCAGAAGCCGGAACTTTTAAAAAATTAATCATTGCCTACGAACCAATTTGGTCGATCGGCACTGGCATCACGCCAACAGTCGAGCAAATTTCTGAAGTAACGCAGTTGGTTAGAAAAATTTTTAGCGAAGAATTTTTCGGAATAGCTGAGGAATATTTTCTGCTTTACGGCGGCTCCGTTACTTCAAAAAATTCCAAAGAAATTTTAGCAATTCCTGGAATCAATGGGTTGCTCGTAGGCAGCGCTAGCCTTGATGCCGAGGAGTTTGTCAACATCGCGGCATCTTAAAAAACCCAACTAATTCACAAATCACATGACACAGAATTTCCGTCTCGAATCAGATTCTTTTGGTGAAATTAAAGTTCCGGCTGATGCCTACTACGCCGCACAAACTCAACGTTCACGACAAAATTTTCCAATTCAAAGCGACAATCCCGGTCATAAAATGCCGAAGGAAATTATTCACGCGATGTTGTTGGTAAAAAAGGCGGCTGCTTTGACGAGCAAAGAGTTGATGGCTTCAGATCCGTCTTCCGATGAGTTTAAAAAATTCTCACCCGACTTGGCAGATAAAATTGTTGATGCTGTTGACACCATCCTGGCGCGCTTTGACTGGTTTTATGAAAATCATTTCCCGCTCGTAATTTGGCAAACCGGCTCCGGCACGCAGACAAACATGAATGTGAATGAGGTGATTGCTGGCGTCGCCAATGAAAAAATTAGCGGAAAAAAAGGCGGGAAATCTCCGGTTCATCCAAATGACCATGTGAATTTAGGGCAAAGTTCGAACGACACTTTTCCTACAGCCATGCATGTCGCGACAGTTTTGCTGACCTACGAAAAACTTTTGCCGACCTTGGTAAAATTCGCGAATGAGTTGGGAAGGAAAGAAGTGGAGTTTGGGGACGTCATCAAGATTGGTCGCACCCACACGCAGGATGCAACTCCAGTAACCTTGGGGCAGGAATTTGGTGCTTACAAAGTGCAGGCGCAATGTGGTGCAGTTTTTGTTTCGCAGGCAATGGCTTACGTTGTTCATTTGGCACAAGGCGGCACTGCGGTTGGAACAGGACTAAATTGTCATCCGAAATTTGCTAAAAAATTTGCTGAAAAAATTACTGAAGTTTCCGGTTTTAAAAAAATTTACACCGAACTTTTAAATTTAGATCTCGGCCGCACCACCGCTACTGACGGGACTTGGAAAATAAAAGATTCAAACATCTTCAAGCTAGGTTTAGAGCATGCTGATGCCTTCTACACCAACAAAAATAAATTCTTCGCTTTGGCCTGCAATGACGAGCTCGTCAACCTCTCTGGCACACTCAACACACTCGCAGTTTCAGTGATGAAAATCGCTAATGACATTCGCTTCCTTGCCTCCGGACCGCGCTCCGGCCTTGGCGAAATCTCCCTTCCTGAAAACGAACCTGGCTCGTCAATCATGCCGGGAAAGGTAAATCCAACTCAGTGTGAGGCGTTAACAATGATTGCTTGTCAAGTGATGGGAAACCATGTGGCGGTAACGGTGGGTGGATCAAACGGACATTTCGAGCTCAATGTTTTTCGCCCAATGATCATCGCCAATGTGGTAAATTCGATCAATCTTTTGTCTGACGGAATTAACAGTTTTGTTGATCAATGTTTGGTGGGAATTGAGGCAAATCGTGAGCGCATCGCAGAATTGTTGGATCAATCACTGATGCTCGTAACGGCGCTAAATCCTTACATTGGCTACGACAATGCGGCAAAAATTGCTAAGAAGGCGCACAAGGAGGGAACTACTTTGAAGGCTGCAGCCCTTGCTTCAGGACTGGTTACTGCAGAGCAATTTGATGAATGGGTCGATCCAAAAAAGATGATTTGAAGTGGATGGTTGGTGGTGAACAACCTTCTACTTTAGGAGCCTCTGAAAAACCTAGATTTTTCGAGAAATTTTTAGGAAGAAAATTTGCGAGCAGGAAAGCGTACCTTGATGTACGTGCTCGCGAGCAAATTTATCTGACGACAAAATTACCGGAAAAGATGGTTTTTCAGAGGTTCCTTTAGAGAGAGTTAGATCGAGTCTGATTAAAGGCGCCGATCTTTTTGAAAAATAAATCTATTGCGGATACACTGATTTACTCAGTGCGTAGCAATTTTATCAGCACCAAATTTGAACGAAGTTCAAATTTTATTAACTACCTTCTCTTGTCAACATCTCTACTGCGGTCACCTTTGCCGCGGTTTGAATTATTTTTCCTAGGTGGCGATTTTTTCGAAAAAACTCTTCTTTCAATTGATGTCACCAGAAGCGCAAAAGCGATGATTCCAACGTTTAAAGCAAAGATTTTGATCGCCAAATCCCTGTCTCCATTTTGAACCAAGTCGTAAACAAAGTAGAGTAGCGCAAGATTGTAGATTAATCCAAAAATCTGCCCGGCACGGAAGCTAGAAGAGCTTGCCTTGAGGTAGTTGTCTTGCCATTTGTGACGATGCCTTTGTTCTTTTTCTGCCAGATCCAACAATTCTTGAGAATCTTCTTGATCTGAATGCGATGGATGAGTTTCGCGAGCTCTGTGTTTATTATCTCTCATTTGTTTTTTTTAATTTAATGGCTGCCAACTCAAAATCTGACGCGATTTTAAATCTGTCACTTTGAAGTGCGAATGGATAGGTCACGGACTGACATCTGTTTATTTTCCTAATGGAGAAAGTTGTGATCGAAAGAAATCCGGCAACAAATCGACGCAAATGATTCAACGCTGGTCGAAATGATTTTGTGAGTGACATTTATTGTGGGAAATAGATAGAAGTGGGTGTTGGTAAATGGTCTGCAGCGCTTTTGCAGACGGCGCTTTCTAGGTTCCGAGAAATTTAAAAGCAAACTCTTAACAATCACAATGCAAAATCTCATTTTTAAAATAGCCGATCCAAGTAATGCAGATTACGACTTGGCCGTTAATCTCTGTGAAGAAATTTTACGTAGTCGCCGCTGAAGAACCCATCTCCACCCTCAACATTTCCCAAACCGATAGAATTTCGGTAAAAAAATCTCCAACAGATGGAATAAAATTTGGATCAAAAAATTCCGTAGCTTTCCAAGCTTCAGC
>CANMEW010000044.1 GCA_947496905.1 Rickettsiales bacterium
TTTTTAGCGAAAATTACTCAGAATTTCTACGAAATTCTTCCGTCATTTTTCATTCGTTCAAAAAAATCTTTGAGTAAAAATCCAAGTTTTTCAGAGGTTCCCTAAGCGTCCTGCAAAAAGCTTTTGAGCAGCTTGGCTCTTTTTGGATGTTGTAGTTTTTTCAAAGCTTTGGCTTCGATTTGTCTGATGCGTTCGCGAGTAACTGAAAATTGTTTGCCAACTTCTTCCAAAGTGTGGTCTGTTACCATGCCAATGCCGAAGCGCATGCGAAGCACTCTTTCCTCGCGTGGAGTGAGTGAAGAAAGCATCTGAGCAGTAACTTCTTTTAGTTTTGAATGTGATGCGGCGTCAAAGGGAAGTACTGCGGTTTTGTCCTCAATGAAGTCTCCGAGCACACTTTCATCGTCATCGCCAGAAATTGGCGACTCCAAACTTACTGGATCTTTCGAAGTTCTTAAAACCTTCCTCACCTTGTCAACCGGCATCAGAAGCCTGTCGGCAATTTCTTGCGCATCTGGAGTGCGACCAAGTTCTTGCGTTAATTGGCGCGAAGTTTTGACGATTTTATTAATGGTCTCAACCATGTGAATTGGGATGCGGATCGTGCGTGATTGATCGGCAATGGCGCGGGTGATTGCTTGTCTAATCCACCAAGTTGCGTAAGTAGAAAATTTGTAACCGCGGCGGTATTCAAATTTGTCGACGGCGCGCATCAGCCCAATGTTGCCCTCTTGAATCAAATCCAAAAATTGCAAACCGCGATTGGTGTATTTTTTGGCAATCGAAACGACCAAGCGCAGGTTGGCTTCGATCATTTCTTTTTTGGCCTTCAATTCCTCTTCCTGACTTCTGTGCAGAATGTTGATCATCTGTTTGAAATCAGCGATTCCGAGCCCCATTATTTTGGTAAATTTTCTGAGCCTAGCCTGCGTTTCTTGGACTTTTTCTTTGCCCTTGGAAGCAAAGTTTTGCCATTTTTTATCCTTCAGAGCGGCAAGTTTTTTTAGCCAATTTTCGTTGATTTCGCAGCCAGTGTAATTTTTTAAAAAATCACTTTTGTCGATCCCGAATTCTTGAGAGAGCCTCAGTAAAGTAAGCTCCATCTCGAGTAATTTTTGCTGCGCTTCGTAGAGCTGTTCGACCAAAGCTTTAATGAGGGAGTCGTTAAAATTAACTTCGGTGGAAAGAAGTTCGAACTCCTCACGAAGTTTTCTGATTTCCTTGTCAGACTTGAGTTGGTCGCGAGTTTTACTTTCAGATTTGTCGATAATTTTTTGGCAAATATTGGCAATTTTCTGGAACAAATCGAGCATCTTAGGCATCAAAATTCGTTCCATTGAAACGAAAGAAACAACTCCTTCATCAATTTCTTCCAACTCTTCATCTTCAAAAAGTGACTCTTCGTTAGAAGTGTCGGTTTGGTCATTGATGATCGCGTTAACATCTTCAACCGCCGCTCCCTCAGCTGCTTCAGCTGCAGCTTGCTGCTCACTATTTCTGATTATTTCTTCTAGTTCTGCATTGTAGGTTTCATCAATTCGAATGATGTCGCGAAGTAGAATTGTTCCGTTGGAGAGGCCGTTGTACCACTCAATGAAATGGCGGAGAATGATTGGATTTTGGTAGAGGCAGCGGATGGTTTTGTTGCGCCCTTCCTCAATTCTCATTGCAATCGACACTTCATCTTCGCGAGTCAAAAGCTTCACAATACTCATTGATTTGAGGTAAGTTTTGACTGAGTCCTCGCTGCGCTTTTGTGACTTCTCCTCATTTTTTGCTGCCATGTCTTCCTCGAGCAGCCTGTCTAGATCATCCTCTTTCTCAACGACGCGTATTTTGAATTCAGACAAAATGTCTAAAATGCGGTCGAGCTTACGTGGATCGATATCGGTGTCGATATTTTCGTTAATTTGGTCGTGAGTTAAAAAGCCCTGAGTTTTTCCTAGGGACAAAAGTTTTTTTATTTTTTCTGCCAAGTCGTTGGACAGGCTTTCACCGTCTTCATTTTTTTGTTGAATGGCGGTTTTGACGTCTTGAATCAGGCGGAACTTCTCTGCCAAGGCAACAGTTCTGTCGTTAGTTGGAATTTTTACTTTTACTTTTCTTTCCTTTTTTACCTTCGGCGCCTTCGCTGCTTTTATTTTTTTCTCAGTTTTTACCGGCTTTTTTTTGACTAATTTTTTCTCAATTTTTACCGCTTTTTTGGGAGTAATTTTTTTGATTGGAGTTGATTTTTTTTCTAATTTTTTGGGCTGAATTTTTATTTTTTTAGCGGGCGCTTTAACAGGTTTTGCCTTGATTGCTGGCTTAGCGGCGGGTTTTTTTAGTTTTAAATTTTTCTTGGCTAATGGCGAAGATTTTTTGCTTTTCAACTTTGCAGCCAAAGGTTTTTTTACTGGCGTAGAAGTTTTTTTCTTTTGCACCGGCGCAAGTTTTTTTACCGGTTTTTTTGTAGCCACTGGTGCAGGCTTTTTTGCCACTAATTTTTTTACTGCTTTGAGCTGCTTCTTTTTTGTCGCCATGATTTTCCTTAAATTAATTCCCTCTCCAGAAGCAAAATTTTTTGCTCCAAAGATTTTTTGTAATTGAAAAGTTCGGTGATTTTTTGATTGGTGATTGCGCTTTGGTGAGTTTCTATTTCGTCGATTTGACTTAGAGAATCCTTGTATTGCGAGTCTACTTGAAGCAGTAATTCCTTCAAAAGAAGGGTGCGGAATTTTACTAAATTTGATTCTGAATCAGCTGTTGCGAGCCCTGCGAGAATAACTCTGATCTCAGTTACATCTGCACTGAACTGTGATTTTTCAAGGGTCGAGAGTAAATCTACTTCCTTATTTTCAACCAACTCAATCACCAGTTCTTTTAAATGGGTAAGATGCTCGCTGCTGAATTGTACTTCCTTAATGTCGAAATCATCGTCACGAAAATGCGCCAGCGTAGGAAAGTGAAGGATGAAGGCGATGATATTTTTTGCCAAAGAGTCGTCGGAATTGCCGCGTAATTTTTGAGGTTTTGCGTAAATTTTGCTCAAAAAATTGCTGACATTTTTTGGATTATTTTTCTGACCTCTCCCAAGAAAAAATAATAAATCTTTGACGAAGAGTGAAAAATATTTTCTTGAAGAAGGGTCGGTGATTGCCGCGATTTTAGCCGCTAAATTGCCTTCCAGCTTCGACTTACTTTCCGCAGAAATTTTTTTATTTCGGTCAATCCCAAGCTCAATGAGGGCGAATTCAAAAAGACTTTCCGAGAGTGGAGTTGCGTTGGCGAAAACTTTTTCTAGCTCAGTGCTGCCAAATTCTTTGATGAAATCGTCAGGATCCATTTGGCTCGGCAGGATTGTGAAATAAATATTTTTTTTGGTGCTGATTAATGGCAGGGCGATTTCTGAAATTCTTTTTGCGGCGCGAATGCCGGCAGAATCACCGTCTAAGCAAATTACAATTTTGTCGGTGATGTAAAAAAGTTTCTGCAAATGTTCAGCGCTGAGTGCGGTGCCAAGTCCAGCGACAACATTTTCAATGCCATTGCTAGCGAGAGAAATGGCGTCCATGTAGCCCTCAACGACAATTGCAAAACCTTTGGAAAAGACTGCTTTGCGGGCAAAAAATAAATTGTAGAGAGTCTGATTCTTCTTAAAATTTTCTGTTTCCGAAGAGTTCAAATATTTTGGCATGTCCTCGCCAAGCGAGCGTCCACCAAATGCAATCACACATCCCTTGCTGTCGGTGATTGGAAAAATGGCGCGGTTGCGGAATTTGTCGTAGAATCTTCCGCTGTCATTTTTGCCGACCACTCCCGTTCCCAAAATTTCCGCGTCACTAAATTTTTCTGCTTTGAGAAAATTCGTCAGAGCCTCGTAGGAAGCTGGCGCAAAGCCGAGTCTAAATTTTTTAGCGATTGCGGAATTTAGCCCTCTTTTTTTGAGGTAGTTACGCGTTTCAAAGCCAATTTCTCCGTAAAGATTTTTCTCAAAAAATTGGCAGGTTTTTTCCAGAATTGAGTAGTCGCGTTCGAGCTTCTCCTCAAAGGCTGGATTGAAGGTTACTTGCGGAATTGGAATGCCGAAATCAGTCGCCAGTTTTTCCACCGCATCTTTGTAATCTAGGCCTTCCACATTCATTACGAAGCCAATGATGTCGCCGTGAGCAGCACAGCCAAAGCAATGGTAGAAACCCTTCTGGTCGTTGACGGTGAAGGAGGGAGTTTTCTCGTTGTGGAAGGGGCAGAGTCCGTAAAATTCTTTGCCGCGAAATTTTAGTTTTACTTTTTTTCCAACAACTTCCGAGGTCAAAATAGTTGAGCGTAATTGGTCTGGAAAATCCTTGGGAAAGAGCATTAAAAATTTGAGAGACTGAGGGTGTTTTGAGGTGAAAATTTTGAAGAAAAATCTGAAACTTTTTTTGGAGCCTACGGCTGCAAGGCTTAATCGGAAAAGATTTTCCAGGCGCCTGGAAAATCTTTTTAAAATTTCCAATCAAAATTCAAAAATTTCGCCAAATTTTGGTGCGACAAATTCAAGTTTTTTGAGGCCGTAAGTTAGCTTCGCTTCCTCAAGTTCAATTTTTGAATCGTAGTAATCTTCATTGCCAATTTGAAAGCTGTTGAAAGCTATGCCAATCGATTTTTTAGCATTGAGTAAAATATGCGCCTTCACTGCTTCTTCGGGACTCATCCGGTAATTTTTCATGTACCATCTTGGCGAGTAGCTTCCAATTGGCAGAAGCGCCAAGTCGATTGGAGCATGTTTGGCGCTGATTGCGCGCAGATGTTGCGAATATCCTCCACTGCCGGCGAAATAAATTTTCATGTCCGGAGTCCTGATTAAGAACGATCCCCACAATGTTTTATTGTTGTTAAACGGAAATCTTTCCGTGCGGCTTTTTGCTTCCAGAAAATAAAAATCGACGCCGTTTTGTAATTTTAATTTCTGATCCCAATCAAGCTCAGAGCAAGTAATGCCAAGGCCTTTCACCTTGTTGAGGTAGTAACAATTTCCTAAACCAGTCACGAAGGTTGGGCTAAATTTTTTCTGCAATTTTTTAATTGTTGGAATGTCCATGTGGTAGTAGGAGGCGCTGCTGAGTAGTACGTAATCAATTTTTGGCAAATCTTCGAAAGTAATTGCCGGAGGGTTGCGTCGCTTGCGACTGAGCAATGGAAGGGGAATTGGTCCGGCACGATTCGACCAAATTGGATCGGTTAAAATATTTAGGTCGGGCAGTTGAATCAAAAAAGTTGCGTGACCAACGAAGGTGATTCTGGCTTGGTTAACTGGCTTGAATTGATTGAGGCGAGCGCGCTCAGGCTCTTCAATCGTGTCGCCCCAATTGTATTTGAAGGTGAGTAAAAAACGCGCTTTGTTCAAAAGGCTTGGACCCTCACTTGGCGTGAATGTTGTGCCGTCAAAATGATCTGACTTCACTCCGCTGTGGTAGGCCTTGCTTGCGAATGTGCTGCAGCTGCAGGTAAGGAGGAGTGCAGCAAAAATTATTAGAATTAACGAAGTTTGTCGCCAAAACCCTCTTTGAAAAAGAGGGTGGCTTAAGGCGCGAGAAGCGCGACTTAAGTCGGGTGATTTAGCTTGTGTGATGAAAGTTTGGAAGTGGGTAGCAGTACTATTGAAAAAAACACCAGACCATGATCTATCTGAAGCGCAGCTCATGACCATTCTAGCTAGAAACGGCAGTTGAGGCTGTGCTCTTGCGCTCGAAGTCTTTTTCAAAGAGTGTTCGAAGTAAATTCCCACCTTCATCTTCTGAAGTTGCGCATGCCACCGCGGTAAGCATTGTGCGGAATTTGTTTTGCCTGTCCTTGTCCGCCCATCATTCCCTCCAACTCCCTCGGGTCAATTTTACCCACTTTTCCCATCATTTTTTTCATCTGTTTGTATTTTTTTAGCAGGCGATTGACCTCTTGAATTGTACTGCCGGCACCTTTGGCAATTCTGTTCTTACGCGACGAATTTAAGGCGAGCGGATTTTTTCTTTCCTTCGGAGTCATCGACAGAATCAGCGCTTCTTGTAACCTCACTTCTTTTTCCAAGCCATCCATTTTTCCCAGATGTTCCTTAATTTTTTTGGCACCGGGAAGCATGCTGAGAATGCTGCTAAATCCTCCCATTTTTTTCATGTTGCGTAGCTGAGAGAGTAGGTCGTTGAGATCGAATTCCCCTTTTTGCATTTTTTTTGCCGACTTTTCCATCTCCTCCATGTCGAACATTTCTTGCGCTTTTTCGACCAGCGAAACCACGTCGCCCATGTCGACAATTCGAGACGCAATGCGGTCGGGATTAAATTCTTCAAGCTCTTCCAACTTTTCGCCAACGCCAATAAATTTGATTGGACAATTGGTCGCGGCTTTCATCGTCAAGGCTGCGCCGCCACGAGAATCGCCATCCAAGCGCGTCAAAATAATTCCGCTGAGCGGCAATTTTTCGCCAAAGTTTTTAGCAACATTTACGGCGTCTTGACCAATTAGCGCATCGACCACGAGCAAGATTTCCGTAGGCTCCACGGCTTTAGTAATTTCGACTAATTCTTGCATTAACTCGGCATTAATCGAAGTGCGGCCTGCGGTGTCGAGAATTAGAACTTCAAAACCTTCATCAACCGCTTTGCGCTTGGCTTGCTTGGCGAGATCGAGCGGTTTTTTGTTGGCGTCAAACTCGTCGAAGTCGACGGCAATTTTTTGCGAGAGAATTTTTAATTGCTCTGCAGCGGCTGGTCTGTAGGTGTCGAGTGAGGCGAGTAAAACTCTTTTGCGATTTTTATTTTTTAAACGAAGCGCAAGTTTTCCGGAAGTCGTGGTTTTGCCGGCGCCCTGCAAGCCGACCATTAGAATCACCATTGGCGATTTAACGCTGAAATTAATTTCCGATTTTTCTCCACCGAGCAATTTTACCAACTCGTCATGGACAATTTTGACGATCATCTGTCCAGGTGAAACGCTCTTCACCACTTGCTGCCCCAAGCTTTCAGCTTTAACTTTTTCAATGAATTCCTTGGCAACGGAAAGAGAGACGTCTGCCTCCAAAAGTGCGATTCTGATTTCGCGCATGGTTGCGTTGAGGTTATCTTCCGAGATGAATTTTTTGCCAGAAAGAGTGTCAAAAATTTTTGTGATTTTGCCGGAGAAGTTGTCGAACATTTGGAGTTAAAATATTGGATGGAGATGGTAGCGCGTGCCTTTGAGCTCGCCGCTTTTAATCAAAGCTTTTTTTTCAACTAAATCGTGTAAATCGCGCGTTGCTGTGGGTCGAGATGTTTTTGTAATCGCAATGTAATTCTCTGCGCTCAAACCACCTTTGAATCCATTCAAACCTTCTCTAAAAAGGCGCTGCAGAACTTTTTCTTGTCGCTCATTTAGCTGACCGCGAAGAGAGTCGAAGAGCTTTGTTTTTGTAATCAGGAGCTCGATTAATTTTCTGGTTAGGTTTTGCGATTCGAGCACTGTTTTGGAAAAATAAATCAGCCAGCTGGTGATTTCGTTGCTTTTGTTACTAGCTTCGAGTGCGTCGTAGTAATCTCCCTTTTTGCTTTGAATGACGGTTGAAAGCGAAGTGAGTAATGGTTGCTTGGTTGATTGGGAAATGGCCTTGATCGACAGAGCTCTAGCTATTCTGCCATTGCCATCTTCGAAGGGATGAATCGAGACAAAATAGAGGTGAGTAATCGCGGCGCGAGTTAGTGGAGGTAGAGGATTTCTACCTTTTGCAGATGAGTCGTTGAACCAGTCAATAAAAGCACTCATCTCACTTTTTATTTTTTTTGATGGCGGTGCTTCGAAATGAATTTTTGGCTCGTCGATTCTTCCTGAAATAATCTGCATTGGCTCGGCATGAGTTCGGTATTTGCCGATTTTTTTTAAATCGCGTCTGCCACCGACCAGCATTTCATGCCATTTGAAGAGGGTGGTGTGAGTAAGTTTTGCGGAAAAATTTTGGTAAAGATCGGTCATCATGTCAGCGATTCCTTGCTCAGCCGGAGGAATTTTTCTGTGGTCAGTTTTCAGTCCGAAATTGCGACGGATTGAGGATTGTAAGCTGTCGCGGTTAAGTATTTCTCCCTCGATCTCAGAAGATTTCAGTGCTTCGTCGGAAATAAGTTCGACAGAAAACGTTTCCTGATCTTGACTGCCGATATGCTTGTAGACGCCAAAAATTAAACCGGAGCCGTAGAGAAATTCTTCCTCAAGTCTTTGCAGATCAGCTTTTCTGTAGGTAAATTTAGGCCAGTACTTTTGTTGCCAGTTCCATTTCATGAGTCGTAAATTTTTATTTATTACTCACTAATGATGTGTTTAGTGATTTAAAAATCAAACTTCCACTTACCTTACAAAAATCCTCCGACCTCGCTTTTCAAGTGAGGCCACCTCCTTTTTCAAAGGAGGTTTTGAGAGTTTTTGGAATTTTCTTTGGCTTAAAATTGTCGGCTTGGACGCAGACAATTTCTACGTTGAGGCGCGACAAGATTTTCCCTGATTTTGTTATTTCTTGCTCCATCGAAATTGACGCTGCTGAAATTTTTTTTACCACAACCGACAGCTCGATTAAATCATCAAGCCTTGCTGGGGCGATGTAGTCAATTTCACATCTCCTGACCACAAAAATTAAATTTTCTTTCTCCGCCAATTCTGACTGCGAAATGTTGCGTGCGCGCAAAAAATCGGTGCGAGCGCGTTCAAAAAATTTTAAATAATTAGCGTAGTAGACCACGCCACCAGCGTCGGTGTCTTCGTAATAGACGCGGTAAACAAAGGCATTATCTGCGCCAGAGCCACTTGAATTTTTAGTAACTTTCTTTGGCGCATCACCGCAAGGCGCGGCGCGGCGAGTGTCGTGTAAAGAATTAGACTCTAACTTCAACATGGCAATTTGGGGTTTCGTAAAGTTTGACGCCTACGCATTTTACGTTTTTTCCGGCAAAAAGTTTTGGGCAGATTTCAGCGAAAATATGCTGAGCAATATTTTCTGCGGTGGGGTTTGCTTCGATGTAGTAAATTTTTTGCGAGGTCTCTGAGGAAATTTTTTCGCCCAAGCCTTTGTCTGCGATTGAAAGGATTGTGTTGTGGTCGAGATTGTCGTCGATCCATGTCCGAAGCACTTCGCGAATTACCCCGAAGTCAATCACGCGACCGAGATCATCCAATTTTTCCGCAGTAAAACTCGCCTCCAAAGCGTAGCGATGACCATGCAACATTTTGCATTTACTCTCGTGATTAATGATGCGATGCGCGGCATCAAATTCGATTCTTCTAGTGCAGGTGATCATTGTTTAGATTTGTTGTTGATTTTGACCGTGAGTTCCCAGTGAGTTTTTTGGTAGACTGTTTGGATCGGCCCCCTGTGCTCTAGGAGTTTTTTTGATCGAATCGCTGACAGCCAATTCTTTTACCAAGGCAGCTACTTCTTTTCGTGCCTGACTTCCTCTCACGAGAGTTTGGATTTTAATGGCCGCGTCCCCTTCTGTTGGTGGAGTTCTTTTTTCATCAAGAAGCTTCGAACCTGTTTCGGTGGTTTTCTTCGTATCTTCAATCTCCTTAGTCTTAGCATCTTCAAGCGTCTTAGTATCTGCAGGCGCCTTCTTCTCCGCCTCTTCAAGCGCCTTCTTCTCCGCCTCTTCAAGCGCCTTCTTCTCCGCCTCTTCAAGCGCCTTCATTGTTGCGACCGGATCCTTTAAATGCTGATCCCAATGCTTCTTCCACTCGCCAACTTTTTTGTCGAATTCTGGATCAGGATTTGTTTTTGGCTTAGTATCCATTCCAAAAAATTCTGATGCCGAGAGGTAGAAGCCGAGGGCACAAAGTGCATTGAGTGGTGGCGGGGTGAGAAGTAAAATTGCGGCGGAGGCAAGGAAAATACCATTTTCCGTAACCTCTCTGTTCTTTTTTTCTTTTAGAGTTTCCTCTTTTCCATCTTCGCCAATGAGGTAACCGCCTGCTTTCCAAACCCCCATGGCAGAAAATATGTTAAGGAGAGGGCCGGGGACGGCGGCAAGAGTCACGGCGGTTGCAACCGCTCTTGCTATTTGTAGAGCATCTTGGTCCACCTTAAGATTCTCTTCGAGCATTGCTTTTTTTGTAGCCCCCGATGCTTCTTCCGGAGTTATTGGATAATCCGATGCTGTTGGATCGATTTTTGGTGTAGCGTCTTGCGGGTTTT
>CANMEW010000045.1 GCA_947496905.1 Rickettsiales bacterium
TGAAAAACCTGGATTTTTCGAGAAATTTTTAGGCAACAAATTTTTGAGCAGGAAAGCGTACCTTGATGTACGTGCTCGCGAAAAAATTTGGTAACGACAAAATTTCCGGAAAAGATGGTTTTTCAGAAGTTCCTAAATTGTTGTTTGCCAAATTTTGGGCGAATTTTTTCAGCGCAATTGCAATGTTTTTTGCTTTGGGTGTGCCGTGTAAATTGGACTCAGAAAAATTTCCAAATTTCGTAGCGACCACGCCTCGAATCATTTGGTTTTGAAGGGCATTTTGGGAAGGGATAAAGCTAGGATTTGCGAAGAGATTGAGGCTGCGATTGAGATGAGTTCTAGTCCAAACTCAAATTAAAGTCTTGCATCAAGGCATCATGAACACCCTTATTGGAGGAAAATTTTGTCTTCCCCTCTAACATCGAACAACCCCTTAAAACATCCGCAATCACTCCATCTATTTTCTTACTCCCACCAAAATTCGTGTAATAGAAATATGTATTATCCCTAAGAAGATTTCTCAACAAAAGCACTGCGCAGTTCTCTGCGTGGAAACCAAATCCTAAAAAATAAATTTTCTCAGCATTTGTCATCGCACTGAGAATTTTTTTTAAAGAATTTTCCTCTCCTAAAAAATAAATTTTCTCAGCATCTGTCATCGCACTGGGAATTTTTTTTGAAGAATTTTCCTCGTCCGTTGAATACAATCTTTTGTGATGCTGATTTAAATCTTCATTCTCATCTCTTATTACTAACTCTCCAATAATTTTAATATTTTTAGCCGCCTTTTCTGATGCGCGGAAAATTTTTTCTCTTCTTTCACCCACACCCTCTGCTACATTAGAATTTTTGAAATATCCGTAGGGAATTTCTGTATAATTTTTTTCATTCCAATCCGCCTCATTGGCCAGCTTCCCGTAAGGATAAACAACGTTAATATTCTCGTAGAACTCGCTCAACTTTGTCCGCAAAAAATAGTCCAAACTGCGATCATAATTAAAAGAAATTATAGTCAGATTTCTAAGTTTTTCCCGTATTTCATCAACATTGTTTCCACTGGTAATGATGGCATTTCGTAAGTGTCTGTACCAATAAATGGATTCAAAATTTTGAAAAACTTCCTCATCTTCTGCCTGCAATAAAAACATCGCGATTAATACTTTTCCCGCCTCAATCAGCTTTTCTTTATCGGTCGTTAAATGGTCATGAATTTTGATGCTGATCTTATCCTGCGCAATCGAGTTCAAAAGTTCATCGATACTAAATGGCTGATAGTAGGCTACGATTTCCGACAGATCAAAATATGACTTAAACTCCACACATTTCAAAATAAGTTCGATCAGCTTATCTTCCCGGAGAGTCAGGCTATTTTCGTAAAGAGGATCTCCTATCGAGTGAAAAATTTGAAAAATAGATGAAGAAAGTAGTTCAGAGTTCACGCCATACCTAAGAGCTAGCTGTGTCAAGGTACCTTGGGAATTAACGTAATTCCTTTCGAAATCTGATTTCTCATTGTTAACGACGCCCCTTCCACTAATAAGCAACCCTTCTTGACCAAATAAGAATTCATGCGTTGCTGAGGCGTATTTTAATTTTTCAGATTCTTCAAAATTCGAAATTTTTTGAAAAAAAGAATGGTAAAAATTTCTTGCGACCTCATCTCGATTGGCAATTTTTTTAACCAACTGCTCACCAGTTGGCATTGCAATTGATGCCAAATCTTCGCTTGGTCTTTTAACTATTTGTTCCGGATGTTGACCGCTTTGCATAAAAATTTCCGCCATCACCTCATTTTTTTTAGCTCTTCTAAAATCTGCATTCGCTCCAGCGCCAATCACAACCACCGTTCTTTTCATAAATTCCTTTAGTTCCATTTTATAAAATACCACTCCGCCGGACGGGGCAGCTGCACAGTCCGAAGCGTTTTACACTTCGCCTTAAACATCGCATCCACCTCAAGTTTTAAGAAACGTTTCGGTTGCAGCTGCAAACTACGAATAAACTGCCCTTAAACCTTTGTAAAATTAGAGGCAGTTCAGATCAGAAAATTTCAGAAGTAACATGGTAGGGTTAATATTCCGTCAGAAATTTTTGCCTTCGCGCCTAGAATTAGTGGCAGCATGTTTTTGGAATGACCGAGAGATTTTTCCGTTTTAGCCTCTTCAAAAAGTGGAATTTCTAAATTGTTGTTTGCCAAATTTTGGGCGAATTTTTTCAGTGCGATTGAGATGTTTTTTGCTTTGGGTGTGCCGTGTAAATTGGACTCAGAAAAATTTCCAAAAAGGATCGCTGCTGGCAAAGATTTTTTCTCAAGAATGATTTCAGTAATTTGTCGGAAGTAGCGGTCGAGCCGCTCTCCATCCTCGCCCTCATCCTCCAGAAATAAAATTTTACCCTTCCAGTCGATTTGGTTTTTAGTGCCAAAATGCCCAGCAATGACGCTGAGGCAGCCCCCAACAATTTCAGTCGAAATTTCCGACTCTTCTTCAGAATCAATCGAGCAAGTCACGCAAAATTGCGATGCCACATTTACAGATTTAAGTTTGTATTTCAGTTCTTTGGTCTTGCCGAAAATTAAATCCAAAATTGCCTTTTCAGATTTCTCTGAAACCAGTCCTAGTGCAAGCTGGGCAAGCATTGGTGCATAAATTATTTTCCAACCCCACTCCTGAATTAGAAAAATATTCAGCGAAGAAATGTCGGAAAATCCGACGAAAATTTTCTCCTCTCTTGGTCTTGGTTTTTTTAATTTTTGCAAAAATGGCAAAATTTCTGCACTGCCGTAGCCGCCGCGAGAGCACCAAATTATTTTTGACTGCGGATTTTCAATCGCTCTCTTCAATTGCTCGAAGCGCGTTGAAGGCTTGCAAGACGGGAATTCGTGAGTGGTCGACTGTTTTAAAGTTGTCTCTTTTTCCAAAAAAATATTCGGGGTAAGTCCAACTTTTATTACAAAATTTTTGATTTTTTTTACTTCGTCAGAAGTGCAGGCAGTGCCGAGGGAGACGACGTCAACAACGTCATTTTTTTTTAGAGTCATTTGAGAATTAATTTTTTAATCATGTCAGATCTTGCAGAAAATCTTCCACCCAAATTTTTTTTACAAAATGAAGAAAGAAAAAATAATTATTTTTGACACCACTTTGCGTGACGGAGAGCAGTCTCCCGGCGCTTCCATGAATTTGGAAGAGAAGCTTTTGATTGCAAAAACTCTCGAAAAAATGAAGGTCGATGTGATTGAAGCTGGCTTCCCCGCTGCTTCAAATGGTGATTTTGAAGCGGTGAGTAGAATCGCGCAAACAATCAAAAACTCGACTGTTTGCGGCTTGGCGCGGGCAAAAAAATCTGACATTGAAAGAACTGCTGAAAGCCTGAAGTCAGCCGTTTCTCCACGCATTCACACTTTTCTTGCGACTAGTCCAATTCACATGGAATTCAAATTGCGAATGGATGAATCGCAAGTTCTTGCCGCAATCAAAGACAGCGTTTCTTTGGCGAGAAATCTCTGTCCGCAAGTTGATTGGTCGCCAGAAGATGCAACTCGTTCAAAACGCGATTTTTTATTCAAAGCAATTGAAGTTGCGATTAGTGCTGGCGCTAACACCGTCAATATTCCAGACACTGTCGGCTACGTCACTCCGGAAGAATATTTCGACTTAATTTCTGCAATCAAAAACAACGTTTCCAACATCGACAAAGCAGTGATTTCAGCACATTGCCACAATGATTTGGGCTTGGCAGTTGCAAATTCTTTGGCGGCGATGCGTGCAGGCGCAAGGCAAATTGAATGCACAATTAATGGACTTGGCGAGCGCGCCGGCAATGCCGCTTTGGAAGAAATCGTAATGGCGATTAAAACCCGTTCCGATTTTTACAAAGTCGAAACCAGCATTGACGCAACAATGATTACCAGAATTTCAAAATTGGTTTCCAGCATCACTGGGTTTCAAGTGCAGTACAACAAGGCAATTGTTGGTGCTAACGCCTTTGCTCACGAAAGTGGAATTCACCAAGACGGAATTTTAAAAAATCGTGAGACCTACGAAATCATGACCCCAGCCTCAGTTGGTTTGGAAAAATCTTCTTTGACTTTGGGAAAGCTTTCTGGACGCGCTGCCTTCAAGGATCGCCTGAAAGAAATTGGCTACGATTTGTCGGAAGAAATGTTCGCTGAATCTTTCAAAAAATTTAAAGATTTGGCTGACAAGAAAAAGGAAATTTTGGACGAGGACATTGTCTCACTTGTTGACGACTCAATTGTTCACAAAAAATCACATTACCATTTGGTCAGTTTGGACGTAAAATGTGGCAGCAAAAAAGAGGCGGAAATCACCGTCAAAATAAAAATTGACAACGCTGAGGTCGCTACTACCTTGCGCTCGAAAGACGGTCCGGTGGATGCAATCTTCAACGCCATCCGCATGTTAATTCCGCATGACGCAACTCTCGAATTGTACCAAGTTCAAGCAGTTACCGAAGGAACAGATGCTCAAGCAAATGTCGCGGTTCGATTGAAACAAAATAACAAAATTTTTAGCGCTAATGGTGCAGACACCGACGTACTCACTGCCTCTGCCATTGCCTACATTAACTGTCTCGACAGGTTAAACTTCTCACAAGGGCATCTCTAAAAATTGCTTTTTACGGAAATTTTTCTCGCAGGTTTTTTATTTTTAGTTGAGCGAGTTGCAAATTACTCGTCGTTAAAACGACTGCGTCATTTGTGTCGTTACCAAATTTTTTCGCGAGCACGTACAAGTAGTACGCTTTCCTGCTCAAAAATTCGGATGCCTAAAAATTTCTCGAAAAAATCTAATTTTCAGAGGCGCCCACAAAATTCCTTCACACCCCAATAATCTTCGGAGCAATAAAATGTTTTTCTCAAAATTTTTCTCACTTTCCTCAAAGGACATTGCCATTGACTTGGGCACAGCAAACACGCTGGTTTACGTGCGCGGACAAGGTGTAGTTTTAAACGAGCCTTCCGTCGTTGCCGTAATCATGGAAAATGGAAAAATGATTCCATGCGCATTTGGCAACACTGCAAAAATGATGTTGGGCAGAACTCCGGCAAAAATTGAAGCCATTCGCCCTTTGAAAGATGGCGTCATTGCTGACTTCAAAGTCGCTGCCGAAATGATCAAACATTTCATTCGCGAAGTTAATCAAATCAAAAGCTGGCTTGGACCACTCGTAATCATTTGCGTTCCGTCGGGCTCAACTCCAGTTGAAAGACGCGCCATTCAAGATGCTGCAGAAGGCGCTGGTGCGAATGAGGTTTATTTGATTGAAGAGCCAATGGCTGCTGCAATTGGCGCAAATTTACCAGTTACAGAACCTACTGGCTCAATGATTGTCGACATTGGTGGCGGCACAACTGAAGTCGGAATCCTTTCCCTTGGTGGCATCGTTTACTCAAGATCTGTGCGGGTTGGTGGCGACAAAATGGACGAGGCAATCATTTCCTACATTCGTCGTTACCACAATTTGCTAATCGGCGAATCAACCGCAGAAAGAATCAAAAAAACAATCGGGGCAGCTTGCCCACCAGAAGAAGGCGACGGTACAACCATCGAAGTCAAAGGTCGCGACCTTTCCAATGGCATTCCAAAAGAAATGATTCTGACCGAAAGACAAATCGCCGAAAGTCTAATGGAGCCAGTTGAGCAAATTGTTGACGCCATCAAGGTGGCGCTTGAATGCACTCCTCCAGAGCTTTCTTCTGACATCGTCGAGCGCGGCATTGTGCTTTCTGGCGGTGGCGCACTTCTAAAAAATCTTGACTACGTCGTCAGAAAAGCAACTGGTCTGCCAGTGTTCGTAGCCGAAGACCCCCTCCTTTGCGTGGTGAATGGATGTGGTAAAGTTTTGGAAAATACCAAAATGTTTCGCGCCACTTTGTTCAGACAAGATTAAAGCGCAGAGTGTACTCCTACAATGAATTTCATTCGAACTAACGTCAATTACAGCGTCCAACACAGCTTCAATTTGATCTTCAAAAAAATTGAAACTGTGTTTTTTAGTTTTTTGTGCGTCATTTTTTTAATCACCTCTCGGGTAAATACCGACTTCTCCAAAGACATCTCCTTCACCTTCGTCAGCATCTCGATGCCGGTCGTAAAATTCGCCGCATTTCCCTTCAACAGCATCATTAATTTGCTCACCAATTTTCACGAATTAGTCGACGCCAAAAGAGAAAATAAAATTCTCAAAGAAGACCTCTCCAAGCTAAGATCCTTCTACATCAAATCACTGAGCATCCACCAAGAAAACAAAGAGCTGCGCAATATTTTAAACTTCGTTTCTTCCAAAAGTTCGAACTTCAAAGTGGCGAGAATAATTGGCCGAGCGCACCAAGTTTTTAACCAAAATATTTTCATTGATGCCGGTAAAAATCGCAGCATTGAGGAGGGAAATCTTGTGACGGGAGATCGTGGGGTGATTGGCAGAATTGCTGAAGTTGGTGAGGACAGATCACGTTTGATTTTATTAACCGATGCCGGTTCGCATGTTCCAATCATTACTTCCAAAGCTAGAGCGCGAGGCGTCATTGCCGGAAATAACAGTGGCACAATGGAGATTTTGTACTTGCCAAAAAATCACGCCATTGAGGTTGGGGATGCCGTATTCACCTCGGGAGACGGCGACACTCTGCCACCGGGATTGCTAGTTGGCGTAGTCAGCAAGGTCGAAAAAAATTACGTTGGCGTGGTAATGATTGAGGACATTAGCAGCGCTGACATTGTTACGATTTTGAGTAACTGAGTTAAGGGCATCTCTAAAAATTGCTTTTTTCGGTAATTTCTTCGTTACCAAATTTTTTCGCGTAGGTTTCCGCGTTAAAAAAATGCGAAGCATTTTTAGCAAGAACGGGCATCGAGCTTAAGCTCGATCCCTGTGCTCGAATCGTACGAGTAGTACGCTTTCCTGCTCAAAAATTTGGATGCCTAGAAATTACTCAAAAAAATCTAATTTTTAGAGGCGCCCTTAACCCACCCTAACCTTAAATTTTCACAAAATGGACATGAAATTACTGATGCGCCAAGCGCAAGAAATGCAGAAAAAAATGCAGAAGGTTCAAGAAGAATTCGCTAGTAAAGAGTTTGATGGCGCTGCTGGCGGTGGCATGACGAAGGTTACAATTACTGGCGCCGGTCTGGTAAAAAAAATTTTCATCGACCCTTCGCTAATCAACAAAGATGAAAAAGAAATCTTAGAAGACCTCCTCATTGCCGCTTTCAACGACGCAAAAAATAAATCTGACGACGATTCCAACAATTCAATCAAGGCCGCAACCAGCGGATTACCACTTCCTCCAGGATTTAAATTTTAATCCCTTCCGTGAAAATAAAGCTCTGCGGCTTCACCACAAAGGAATCTGTCGCAAACGCAGTTGCACAAAAATGCGATTTTTTGGGCTTTGTTTTTTACGAGAAATCTCTCCGCTACATTACTCCGGAAAATGCCGCAGCAATTTCTGCAAACATTCCCGCAAACATTGCTAGAGTTGGCGTTGTGGTTGATCCAACTTTCGAATTACTGCAAGAAATTTCTGAAAAATTCTCGCCAGATTTTTTTCAATTTCACGGCGCTGAAACTTCAGAATTTCTACAAAAAGTTTCTAAAAACTTCCCACAAACAAAAATCATCAAAGCCTTCAGAGTCTCTACAAAACAAGACCTAGCGCAAGTAAAAAGCTTCGAAACCGTTGCCGATTTTTTTCTTTTTGACACTAAGGTTGCTGGTGAATTTGGCGGCAGTGGAAAGGTCTTTGATTGGAAAATTCTACAAAATTTTCACAGTAAAAAGGATTGGTTCCTGTCCGGTGGGTTAAATTCTGCAAACATCGAGGAGGCCTTGCAAATCACAGCGGCGAAGATGGTCGACATTTCTTCGGGGATCGAAAAAATCCGCGGCAAGAAATCACCTGAGCTAATCGTCGAATTAATGAAAAAAATCAAAAATTGTCATGCTGCTTAAAATCAGAAATTTTTTGTTTGGCAGCCCTCGCGATCCATTCGACAAGGAAACCAGAAAACACATTTCGCTCATTGCCTTTTTGGCATGGATTGGACTTGGCGCCGACGGAATTTCCTCCTCTTGCTACGGTCCAGAAGAAGCATTTCTTGCGCTTGGCACTCACAGCGAATTGGCAATTTATTTGGCAATCGCCACCGCTCTCACCGTCTTCATCATTTCCTACGCTTACACGCAAGTAATCGAACTTTTCCCCAAAGGTGGCGGCGGCTACCGCGTTGCTACGCGATTACTCGGCAAACATGCCGGACTGATTTCCGGCTCCGCGCTGCTCATCGACTACGTCCTCACCATCTCCATCTCCATTGCCAGCGGCATGGACGCCATTTTCAGTTTTCTGCCAATTGAGTGGCACAAGGGAAAATTAGTAGTCGCAATAATTTTAGTTGGACTGCTGGCGATCCTTAATCTGCGCGGCATGAAGGAGTCGATCAAATTTTTATTGCCGATTTTTCTCGGCTTCATTGTCACGCATTTTGCGCTGCTAATTTACGGAATTGCCTCTCACCACTACGGGCTGGTGAAGCTTGTCCCGCAAGCGATTGAAGAGACTCGGGAGATGAAAAATTCCTTGGGATGGGTTTTTGTTTTGTCGATTTTCTTGAAAGCATTTTCGATGGGCGGCGGTACCTACACTGGGTTGGAAGCAGTTTCAAACAACGTCAACACTCTCTCTGAGCCGCGAGTTCGCACGGCAAAAATAACCATGTTTTTAGTGGCGATCTCTCTCGCCATCATGGCGGCAGGAATCATTCTGCTCTACTTACTCTGGGGCGTGGACAAGGTTGAGGGGCAAACTCTCAACGCCACCACTTTCTACATTCTCACTGAAACTTGGAATTACGGCGACGTCGAATTCGGTAAATTCATCGTGCCAGTAGTTTTGTTGCTTGAAGCCGGATTGTTAATTGTTGCCGCCAATGCCGGATTTTTAGCTGGTCCGACCGTAGTGGCAAATATGGCGTCGGATGAATGGATGCCGAAATCTTTTAGCTCTCTCTCCAGTAGATTGGTGGTAAAAAACGGAATTTTATTCATGGCGATTTCAGCAATCGCGACGCTGCTAATTACCGGCGGTTCGGTGCATGTCCTTGTCGTTCTCTACTCGATTAATGTGTTCATTACTTTCTCGATGTCGCTGCTCGGACTCAGTATTTACTGGTTCCGTCACCGCCGCAGAAAGCCAAGATGGAAAAGCAAATTACTCATTTCGCTAATTGGCTTCGTTGTTTGTTTCGCGATTCTAATCGTCACAATTTTTGAAAAATTTTACGAAGGCGGGTGGGTAACTTTGCTGATTACCTCAGCCTTTGTTGGCATTGGATTGGTCATTAACAGCATGTACCGGAAATTGAAAATACGCTTAGCTCAAAAAGAAATGCATTTCGGTAGCTACGATATTGCATCAACAGCAGAGCCAACTGGCGCCATTGACAAACGCGCTCAGACAGCAGCAATTATTGTCGATCAAACTTTTGGCAGCGGCATGAATTGCTTGCTCGAAATCAAAAAACTTTTTCCGGGAATTTTTAAAAATTTCATTTTCATCACTGTTGGTGAAGTTGATTCCAACACTTTTCATGAAGAAAAAAAATGGCGGGAAATGCGTCGCAAAACCAAAGCAATTTTGCGCAAATACAAAAATTACTGTAACGCCAATGGGCGCTTCGTCAAAGCTTACACTGGCTATGACACTGACATTGTGGAGAAGTTAACCAAGCTTACTGAACGCGTCGCCAAGGACTACCCAAACACGGTGTTTTTCGGGACAAAATTTATTTTGGACAATGAGAACATCTTCACGCAGATTCTTTACAACCACGTGCCTTACATCATGCAGCGCAGACTTCACATCAGGGGTTTGAACATCGTAATCCTGCCAATGAAAATCTAGGTTTTGAAAAATGAAGAATGACCAAATCCTGTCGGCATTAATCAATTTTTTAGTCCCAGTAATTTTTCTCTACGGGCTATTTTTTCTTGCCGATTTTTTTGAGAATGGTTTTTTTGCCTTCATCTATTCCTTGGTGCTTTTTGTCAGCGGATTCATGATTTTTTCGGTGAGATTCTCCGGCATCAAACCACTTTCACTAGCTCAAATTGAGTTCA
>CANMEW010000046.1 GCA_947496905.1 Rickettsiales bacterium
CCTTAGCAGTAACTCCTCGCAAGTTAGTGCCGAGAATAGTTCAAGCGGCTATTCCACGCTAATGTCTACACCAACATTAAAAGTTCCAACCATTTACCAACGGGCGCAAAACATGACTAAATTTCATCTACTAGAAAACTCGCAAAATAAAACCTTCCACGACATTTTTGCACTAGGCGAGCACAGCATTACCAAAAGCAAAGCGCTGAGTGCTGGAGGCGCATTAGAAGACGTCGCTGAAGGAGACCCCTCACTCAACCTCAGCACCACCCCAGTCGCGATTACTGGATCTACGAATGAAGATCTTTTTTGGCAAATTGGTGGCGCAGGGATGAATGGGTCGTGCAAGACTTATTTGGGGGATGTAGAAGCAGAGAGGTTGAATGGTCTTTTGCAGGAAGATGTTAAGAGGTCAAATCTTGCAAATGTAGCTGAAGCCACCGGACATGTCACTTCGCTAGACATTTCAACCGCACAGAAACCAATCCAAAAAATCCTCTACACCGCCTCTCCGGATTTATCTGTAAACGATGAGGCCAACGCCGAGACCGCAATGAAGGCATTTGGCAAAAAGTTTCGTAAGCAATTGGAGGCGCAAACACCACCAGTAACCAAACTTGTAATGCCGCTATTTTCTGGGGGAATTTACAGTGGTAAGCACTCAGCTGCGAAAATCGCACAATGGACAATGGAAGGGTTTTTTGAAGAAGAGCATAGAAGAGAAGAGCATAGAAGATACGTACCAATCACCGACATCTATTTCACCAGCGCAGATCAGATGAATGCGGTACAGAACTTTGCAAATTTAGCAGTTCGAGCTGGAGCAACAACAAAAAAAAATGATCAGGGGGGGCAGCAAGAAACAAAAAGTGATAGCGGGACTGATCAGCGCACACAAATCAAACAGACAGTTTTTTCTACAACATGCCAGAGTGGTCCACTAGACGGCATCGCCGGACAAATCACTGCGCTTAACGCGGCATATCCTGAAGCCACTGAAGCTAGCAAGGAAGGTTTCCCATTGTTTCAACAAATTCGTGGTAACGGGCTTTGCGGCTTGAATGCAGTGATCACGGCAATTTTGCTGCGCTGCGTTGGCAATCAAGAAATGTTCAATTCGTTCAAAAAAAAGCTAAACGATTTAACTGATGGCATGGATGTAGCTCAAAAAGAACCCGCTCTAAGACTCATTGATCAAATTGGTTGCATATGCCCCAGCAATTATCCAGATGCGATGAGTCTTGTGAACGGAAAGGTTGGATCAGCTCCTGTATTCTCAGATGATGTTGGAGTGATGGTTATTGGCAGTAACGGGTCGTCCGCAGAAGAGAAAAACCTTTTCTCAAACATCATCTTGAATGTGATTGCCACCACAGACTATTTTACTACCGCCGTCCATGAGGCGAAAACAGTAATTAAAGAGAGAGGGTCTAGTATTTCTACTGAACAATCAAAACTTATTACTTCTGTCGCAGAAGGGAGAGTAAATACAACCACGTCTGACTTTCAATCTTTAGGATTAGACTTAGATGGGTTGAAAGATCTGTACAACCTGCAACAAGCCGCAGGCTTAAATTCCGGCGCAAGAAATGTCGCGTCGATCGATCAAACTACTCTGATGACTTTGGCAAAAAAAATAATCCCGGAAGGGATTGATCCTCGGATTGGAATTAAGACCCGTGAGAACATTACGGTAGAGAACATTGCGGAGAATAAAATCTACCTCGTAGGCGGCGAAGGTCATTTCGACCTTCTGCATTCGCGACTGGAAACAGACTTGTGTACTGCATTTACAGCAGCGGTAACTCCGACAACACCACCAGCGCAGTCAAAAACAGGAACACCGCCAACGCCAACAGCGCAGTCAAAAACAAGAACACCACCACTAGCGCCAACACCAACGGGGCCCGTAATCATTGATGGAGAGGCTGGGAAAGAAAAAGTTCAAGTTGAGATGACTAAAAAATGGGACAAGTGGGAGAAGACGCCTAGAAAAACGAGGGAAGAGAGAGAAAAACCAACCGAAAAAGAGTTTGTGGAGTTAGGCGCTGCGAAGGAATCGGATGAGAAGGCAAAGGAAGGTGGAAAAGAAGGTGGAGTGGAGAGGTACAAAATCATTGCTGAGAATGCGAAGAACGAGGCGACAGGAAAAGCGGGCGGAGTTCACAGGGTGCAGGTTGATGAGAAGCAGTTCAGAAAGGACATCATGAGCTACTATTACCGCGACAACAAGGTGCTTGAAGCGCGCGCTAGTGCATCGGAGGAATTTAAAGAGAAGGTGGAGGCAGCGAAAAAATCTTACGGAGTTGATGAAGTTTCCATTGCAGCAAACAAGGCGCGGGCGGAAAAAGCGAAAGCAGCTACATCTGGCGCTGCGGCAGGAGGGGAATTGAAAGCAAGCGACACCGGTCTACCACAAACCACAATCCAATTAATCAGCGTCTTGGCTTTGCAGGAGCACTATCCATCAAAAACAAATTAGTAAATCACCCGACTTAAATCGCTGTTTCACTAGCGATTTAAGTCACCCTCTTTTCCAAAGAGGGTTAGGCGCGGAAAACCCCCCTTTACATCGGTTTTCTCCCTCTCCCCTTGTGGGAGAGGGGGTAGCCTTGCTCCTCCTCCCGTGATTCGCTGCGCTCATGTCCGCTGCGCGCGCAAAACGACCATTCGTCGTTTTGCCGGAGTTATTAACCGCCCTGTCAATAATAGCGCCTCTAAAAATCGAAAAATTCTTTTTCGAAAATTTTCTCATCTTTTGCGAGGCAAATATTGACCTTGTTCCTAACGTCAATTTTCAAAGAAACTTCCTTCTGCGCAATTTTTGCATCGTCGCAAATCAGAAAAATGAACAAGGCAAACATTCCAAACAAACTCACCCAAAAAATTAGATGCTTGATTGCTGCTGCATTGCCACTGTCGTAGGGGTGGTAGAACATTTTTAAAAAAATTTTAAATGCTAATTTTTAGAGGTACCCTTAAGAAATTTTTGATTTTTTTTAACCTAATTTTTGTTTTCTTCTTAGCAAAAAATTCTTTCGCTGGAGTCTCTCTAATTCGCGATGCTGAGACTGAAAAATTTCTCCACAATCTTGCTGATCCAATTTTTAGCGCTGCTGGCCTCAATCCACAAAACATCAAAATTTACATCGTCAATGACAACTCCATCAACGCCTTTGTTTCCGGCGGACAAAATATTTTCATCAACACGGGCTTAATTCGAAAATACAAAACTCCGGACGCCTTAATTGGCGTGCTTGCTCACGAAAGTGGACACATTGCCGCCGGACATTTAGCGCGCTCTTCTGAAGGCGCAAAGCAAGCCGAAGGTGCGCTACTTTTAAGTTATTTACTTGGAATTGGCGCAGCAGTTGGCGGCTCTCCTGATGCCGGCATGGCACTGATTCTTGGGGGCTCACAAAGTGCGCAACGGCTTTACATGAAATTCACGCGCTCGCAAGAAGAGGCGGCAGATCAACATGCAATTAATTACCTCGACAGGCTTTCCTACCCAGCTAATGGATTAATAAATCTCTTGGAATTTTTTGAGTCCGAGATGATTGGCTACAAGGGTCAGATTGACGAATATTTATTGTCGCACCCAGTGAGTAGAAAAAGAATTGACCTCATCAAAGCGCGCACGGCGAATAAAAATTTCTCCGACAAAAAAATTAATCAGCGCTTACAAAAATCCATGGATTCTGTTCTGGCAAAGCTTGAAGGCTTCATGGAAAATCCAGATGAGTTGCTACGAAAATACCAAAATAAAAATGATGCGACTGCAAATTACATCAAATCGGTCGCCTTATTTAGAAATGGAAAAATTGACGAAGCCTTGCAATTGCTTGATCAACTCATCAATGCAAATTCTGCGCAGAATTTAATTTGGTTCGAAGCTGGATTTTTGTTTGAACTAAAAGGTCAGATTTTATTTGAAAGCGGTCGCATTGCTGACTCCATCGCTGCTTACAACCAAGCAATTAAATCACTTGACGCATCAGACTCGGCGCTAGCAAAAATTTCTTTTTCTTCAGCAATTTTGTCGTTAAAAGAAAATGATGCCGACTTAATCAAGCTAGCAATTAAGCGCTTAAGAGAGGTGGAAGAAGTCGAAAATGAAAATCCATTCTTATTCAAACAGCTAGCATCGGCCTACTCAAAAATTGACGACGAAGCCATGGCACACCTGACATTGGCAGAATGTAATGTTTTGATCGGAGAGAAAGACAAGTGTCACAAATATGCAACAGAAGCGAAGGAGAAGCTCGCTTCATCAAAAAAAAAGGAGCTACTGCGCGCTGACGACTTACTTGATTTAACCAAAGATGAGGAAGGCAAAAAAGGTTCCAAAGGAGCCATTTAACCCAAATAAACCCAACTAAATTTCATGAAATATCTCTCCTACAGGCAGCAAAAAAATCGTGAAGAAATTTTTGTGGAAAATGTCGCGATCTCCGAAATTTCCAAAGCAGTCGGCACTCCATTTTACTGCTATTCCAGAAGAACTTTGGTCGAAAATTTTAAGAATTTTTCTGACGCTTTTGAGCAAAATCAAATTTCAAATTACAAAATTTGCTACGCCATCAAAGCCAATTTTAATGTTCATTTGGTAAAAATTTTAACAGAGCTTGGAGCCTGTATTGACGCGGTTTCATCTGGGGAAATTTTTCGTGGAATTGCTGCCGGATGTGATCCAAAAAAAATTGTTTTTGCGGGGGTGGGAAAAACTCGAGAGGAGATTAAATACGCTTTAGAAAATGGAGCGGAAGAATTTTCAGTTGAGTCAGTTGCTGAGATGTTTTTGCTGAATGAAGTGGCGGTAAAATTAAGTAAAAAAGCAAAGTTTTCTTTGCGAGTTAATCCGGATGTTGACGCCAAAACTCACGACAAAATTTCCACTGGCCGAAAAGGTGACAAATTTGGCGTGGACATTGAGATGGCAGAGGAAATTTATGCCAAAGCAGCAATGCTACCCGGCTTAGAAATTTATGGCATCGCCATGCATATCGGCTCGCAAATTTTAACGATCGATCCATTCAAATTGGCCTTCCAAAAATTACGTAAACTGTGCCTAACTTTGCGCAAAAATGGTCACAAAATTTCTGCGCTAGATTTCGGCGGTGGCATTGGAATTTTATACAAAAACGAAAACACACTTTTGCTCAATGACTACGCAAAATTAATCAAAGATCTCACTGAAGATTTGGATGTTAAAGTCACTATTGCACCAGGAAGGGCGCTAGTTGGCAGCTGTGGATTACTTGCAGCGGAAGTTATTTTTCTGAAGGAAAGTGGCGGCAAAAATTTTGCCATCATTGACGCTGCAATGAATGACCTCATGCGTCCTGGGCTTTACGGATCTTACCACGAAGTGCTACAAGCTGTGAAGAAAAATGGTAGGAAGGAAATTTACGACTTGGCGGGACCAGTGTGTGAGAGTACGGATATTCTAGCGAAGGATCGCGAATTCGCTGATTTAAAATCTGATGACTTGCTGATTTTTTGTAGCGCCGGCGCCTACGGCTCGTCAATGTCCAACGAATATAATTGCCGCCCGCTGATTCCAGAGGTTTTAGTTGATGGAAGTAAATTCACTGTAATCCGCCGCCGCCCAAGCTTCGAAGAGATGATGCATCTGTACCAAAACTAATTTCTTCTTCCTGCCATCTTTTCAATCTCCGCCACGACAATCTCTTCAATTTTAATTCCATTGAATCGATTTATTTCTGGAATGCAGGTTGGAGAGGTCACATTAATTTCAGTTAAATAGTCGCCAATCACGTCGATTCCCACAAAAAACAGCCCTCGCCTCTTAAGCTCTGGTCCAATTCTTTTGCAAATTTCCAACTCCCTTCCAGACAGACTCGCCTTTGCTGCACGCCCGCCAATGTGAAGATTGGAGCGGATTTCACCATCTTTCGCAATTCTTGAAACTCCTCCCACTAACTCGCCATTCACCAGAATAATTCTTTTGTCGCCATCCCTAACTTCCGGTAAAAATTTTTGTGCGATGAGTGGAGTTTTGTAGGTCCGCAACATCATTTCAAAAATTGAATGGAGGTTTGGGTCGTCTTTTTTAAGCAAGGTTACTCCATCGCCACCACAAGAGTAGAGCGGCTTGAGGATGATATTTTGATGAGTAGAGCGGAATTCTTCAGCTTTTTGCACATCGCTCGTAACCAGAGTTGGTGCGGTTAAATCAGGAAAGTCGGCAATAAAAAGTTTCTCCGGACAATTTCTGATTTCAGTTGGATTATTGAGGATCAGAACCTGATTTTTTATTTTTTCTAACAGGTAGGTGGAAGTAATGTAGGACATGTCAAAAGGCGGATCCTGCCTAACTAAGATGACATCAAATTGAGTGAGATTTTCTTCGCGAGTTTCGAGGATTCTGCAATGTTCGCCGAGCTGTTTTTGCAGGAGAATTTTTTTAACAGTGGCGCTGAGTTTTTGTGAGGAGAAGTCGAAATTGAGATCGCGCGGTAGGTAGTAAAAAATTTCATGACCGCGATTTTGCGCCTCCAAAAGTATTGCGAAGGTTGAGTCGGTTTCAATGTTGATGGATAAAATTTCATCCATCTGAGCGATTAGTTTCATTAATGGGCGCCTCTAAAAATTAGATTTTTTCGAGAAATTTTGAGGAAGAAAATTTGCGAGCAGGAAAGCGTACTCTGATGTACGTGCTCGCGAGCAAATTTATCTGACGATAAAATTACCGGAAAAAGCAATTTTGAGAGATGCCCTAATGATCCTTCCAACCAACTCTTTTGAGGAAGAACTCGTAAGAATCTTCGAAAGTGAAAGTTTTGTTGTCGTCAAAAATAATTAATTTATTGGCGATCTCTTGGAGAAAATATTCATCGTGAGTAACCATGACGACTGCACCTTCAAAGCTGCGAATAGCTTCCATCAAGGCTTCACAGGATTCCATGTCGAGGTGATTTGTTGGCTCGTCAAGTAAAAGTAAGTTCACACCTTTGAGTAAAATTTTCCCCAAAGTTACTCGACTTTTTTCGCCGCCAGAAAGCACTGAGATTTTTTTATTCGCCAAATCATTCGAGAACATCATGTTGCTGCAAACCTGACGCACCCTAGATTGCGGCAGTCTCTCATCAACCTTCTGCAGCTCTTCGTAAACCGAACGATTTTTGTCGAGACGGTCAATATTCATCTGACCAAAATAACCAATTTCAGTTTTACCGTTAATTTTAACATTGCCGTGAAGCGCCGCCAAATCTTGAGTGATCAGCTTCAGTAAAGTTGACTTACCTTTGCCATTTTTTCCAATTACGCAGATTTTTTCACCATCAGCAACTTTGAAGGACAGGTGCTGAATCAGTAGATGATCAGGGTTGTAGCCGAAAGAAACATCCTCCGCTTCAATCATGTTTTCCTTGCTGCCGTAAGGCAGGTGATTGAATTGAAAATCGAGAGTTGCGACATGTCCCAACTTTTCCTTCACATCCTGCTTTTCCAACATTTTCACTCGCGATTGTACGCGGCTCGCCTGACTGGCTTTTGAGCCAAAACGATCAATCCATTCCTGAGTTTTTTGTCTTTGCTTGTCTTCGTTGATGCGAGTTTTTTCGTAAATTTCTTCCTCGAGAGCAATTTTTTCTCGCACGCCCTTGGTGTTGCCGGGAACTTTTTTGAAGGCATTACGGTGAATTAATAAAGTGTGCGAGATCACGCTATCCATAAAGCCGCGATCGTGAGTGATTAAAATTAATTCCCCTTCCCACTCCTGCAAAAAATCTTTGAGCCAGCGAATTGAGTGAATGTCGAGATAGTTTGTTGGCTCATCCAGAAGTAACATTTGTGGCTCCATCAGCAACAGCTTCGCCAAATTTAACTTCACCTGAAAGCCACCAGAAAATTTTTTGGGATCCTTGTGGAGGTCAGCTTCCACGAAACCCAGACCATACAAAATATTTTCACCCTTCCAACCTTCATGCTCACGATCTTCTGGCAAAACCGAGCAAATTTCTTCTAACACCGTGTCGTGAGAAAAGTGAATATGCTGCTCCAAATGCCCGATTTTGTAGCCACGAGGAATTTCAATAGAGCCGGAATCTGGCTCCAATTGCTTCAAAATTAACTTAAGAAAAGTTGATTTGCCGCTACCGTTGCGACCAATAAGACCAAGCTTTTCGCGCGAATTAACGATAAAATTTCCTTCACTGAAAACAACATGTCCGGAAAATGAAATGGATAGGTCTTTTGCTCTGATCACTGATTTATTTTTTAAATTTTTGAGGTGGGAAGTAGTGCGTGGGGGAAGTTGAATATATTTTCGATTTTGAGTCACGCTTTTTAAAAAAGCTGCCCAAAGTTTTTGCCAAATTTTTGCCAAATTTTTGAGATTATTTTTGGAAATTTTTTGAGCATTTTTCTCTTAAAAAAAACTCAAAAAATTGGCGATTTTTAAATGAGAAAGATTTCCTGTTTACAAATAATAAATTGTTTTTACGTTGCGCCAACTTTAAAAAATTTAGTTTAAAAAATTCTTGCGCGAGCCTAGGAATACCTAGGTTGCAGCCGTGTTTATTTTTAAGCAAACATTAAGTCTTTTTATTCTTTTACTTAATTTTAATTGCCCGCAAAGAAATGGAACAAGCGAAAGAAAATGATCGAGCGGTGAACTCAAAAATTCACTACCTAAATTTCAGCAAAAAAAAGATCATCAAGGGACCAAAACAGTCTCCAGAAATTTTCTCTCCAAAAAGTTTCTCCGCAAAAAATCTCAGCACAGTTGAAAGTCAAATTCTCGAATTAAAACCATCGGTTCCGGTTTACTTCATTCGTCCACAATCAATTCACCGCGCCGCAACTTTTTTCCTAGAAAATTTTCAAACACGAAAATTCTCTAGCGACGTTCTTTACTCTGTGAAGAGCAACCCAGATTCCGCAGTTCTCACCCATCTTTTTAATTCCGGCATCAAGCATTTCGATGTTGCTTCCATGGCCGAAACCAAGCTCATTCACGAGCTTTTTGGCGATGAAGCAAAAATGTATTTCATGCATCCGGTAAAATCTCGCGAAGCAATTTTCGACGCTTATTTTAACCACGGAATTCGCGACTTCTCTCTCGACTCAATTGACGAGTTAAAAAAAATTCTAGAAGTCACTAAAAATGCCAAAGACCTTGGTTTACATGTCCGCTTAGCAATTCCTAATTCCCACGCCGCAATCGATTTGTCCGGAAAATTTGGAATCCTTCCTTCTGAATCCACTCCACTTTTAAGAAAAGTTAGAACCGCCGCTAAAAGATTAGGCATCTGCTTTCACGTTGGCTCTCAATGTATGGAGCCTACAGAATACCGCAACGCCATCACAATCGTAAAAGAAATACTCGAGCAATCAAAAGTTAAGCTAGACGTACTTGACATTGGTGGCGGCTTCCCCTCCTCTTACCCCGGCATGACTCCACCAAATTTGCACAGTTATTTCGACGAAATCTTTGACGCGATCAACCATCTAAAATTGGATAAAAATTGTCGTATCTGGTGCGAACCAGGTCGTGCTTTAGTTGCTGAATCCGGCTCTCTTCTGGTTCGCGTCGAAGCTCGTAAAAAAAACATGCTTTACTTAAACGATGGCACTTACGGCGGGTTATTCGACGCCGGCTTTCCTGGCTTCATCTATCCCGCAAAAGCAATCCGAATCAAAAGCAAAGATCCACTTTCTTTAATTCAAGCTTCATTCGGATTTTACGGCCCAACTTGTGACTCTCTTGACTCGATGAAGGGTCCCTTTTACTTGCCAGAAAATATTGTTGAAGGTGATTACATCGAAATCGGACAGCTTGGCGCTTACTCTCGCAGCAT